>JBDSFL010000038.1:0-8421 GCA_039919545.1 Thermoanaerobaculia bacterium
GTTGCGGGCGATCTCGGCGTTGCATCGACCGAGCAGGAGAGCCAACTCCAGCAACGGTCGACGCGCCTTGATCTCGCTCCGCAAGACCCACCCGCGCGGCCCACGCCGTTTGACACCAGCCTCCTAGTTGTTGGAAACCGGGACGGCCACGGCGGCCGCCTTCTCCGGCGCGGGCTGGTGCTCGAGCTCCTTGCGCGCGGTCTTGCCGAAGGTCGGCACCTTCGTGCCCTTCGTCGCGGTCAGATAGAGAGTCGCCACGGCACGCGGCCCGGCCGCGAGCGCCTTCAGATATTCGCCGCGCCCCACCTGGCGGATCAGCGTCTCGGCCATCTGTGCACCCACGATGGCCGTGTAGCGCCCCCAGAAGTCGCCGCGGCTCGCTTCGGCCACGATGTCGCTTCTCTCGCTTTCTTTCTTCTTCGGATCCACGAGTCCGTCCACCGCGTGATTCCAGCGCGCGAACGAGCGCAAGATCGGCTCCTCGAAGAGGGCGGTGATCGGGAAGAACTCGTCCGGAAAAAGGAAGAGCGTGGCGGGCCCTTCGGCCACGGTGCGGGCCAGCAGCACCTCGAACGTGGCCGATTTCTCCTCGGGCCACACCGGCGGCTTGCGGAAATGGAAGTTGAAGAGCGAGATCCAGCCCTCGGCGGAGGCCGACCGGATCAGCTTGAGCATCGTCTCGCGCGGCGGCGCATTGTCCAGGCTCTCGCCCGCGATGCGCGGGAGCTCGGCGAAGAGCGACGACTTATCGCCTTCGCGCACCGTCATCACGTCCGCGAAACCGGCGACGCTGAAGAACGGGACGTAGACCAGCTCGGCCGTGACGACGAGCGGCTCGGTCGGAAGGAGCCCGGCGATGCGCTGGCCCTCGAGCGCCACCAGGGGGCTCCCGTCCGCGTCGAGCGCGTCCAGGATCGCGCGGTACGCTCCGGCCTTGCTCGAGTAGGTGGCGAGGAGCGCATCCGGAGTCCCCGCGGCCGCGGCCACGAGCCGGCCGAAGAAGTCGTCGGGGTTCATTCCCTCCTGCTTCAGCGCCTGCGACACGCTCGTCGAGGCCTTCAGGATCTTCAACGTGGCCGGGGCGTCGGCGCCCCCGGTGAGGAGCGAGAGGATGGCGCGCGCCGGAGCGGTGTCGACGCGGGCGAGGATGTGGTGCGGCGTCTGCGCACCGAGTTCGAAGGGACTCTCGGGCCGTGCCTTTGGCTTGGCCATGTCCGCCGCAGCCGCGGGTACGCCGGTGGCCCCGGCCAGCAGCGCGCTCAGGAACAGAACCGTGGGAAAAAGTCTAGCCAAGCAAGGCCTCCAACGTGAGCGTGAGATCGGAGAAATCGGAAAGCACGACGTCCGCCCCGGCCGCGTGCAGCTGGTCGAACGACGTGCGCCCCGTGGCCACCCCGATGACGCGGGCGCCCAGGGCCTTGCCGCAGTCGACGTCGTGCGTTGAATCCCCGATCACCACGCAGTCCTTGCCTTCGAATTGCATCCCGGTGACCTCTCGCGCCCTCCGGAGGGCGACGTGCCCCAGCTCCGTGCGTCGCGCCCCATCGTCCCCCCAAACGCCGAAGCTGAAGTGATGCCAAAGGTCGGCGGCGGTGAGCTTGAGGCGCGCGCCGCGTTCGACGTTCCCCGTCAGCAGCGCCGTCACGACGCCCGGAGTCGCGATCACCCGCTCGATCAGCGCCAGCACGCCCGGCTTGAGCGTCGGCTTCTCGAGCGCGAGCACCGCCTCGAGGCGGTCGAGGTAGACGTCCAGAGCGCGCGAGAGCCCTCCCGCGATGATCGCCCCTTCGATACCCGCCTCGAGCATCAGCTCGTTCACGATCAGCGGGTCGAGCTTTCCCTCGAAGCGATACGTCTCCACCGCGCCCGGCGTGCCGAAGACCTCCACGAGCGCCTCGGAAAACACCTTGCGCGCCGTGGGGCCCGACGAGAGGAGCGTGCCGTCGATGTCGAACAGGAGGAGCCGCGACGGTGTCATCACGTGCTCCGCCGCGACGGCGTCATCGCGTGCCCTCGCCCTCGGCCGGCAGCCGTCGCGCGAGGTCGCCGATCAGTACGGGCAGGGCGCGCTTCCAGTAGCGCCAGTCGTGCCCGCCCGGTTCCACGACGACCTCGTTGCCCACGCCCGCCGCATCCATGAACTTCCGGAAGAAGCCGCTGATCTCGCCGAGCCGGTACTTATCCTCGCTGCCGCAGCGAACCAGAAGCTCCGGAGCGTGCCGCGCGAGGTCGGGGTTCGAGAGGAGGATGTCGTAAAGGTCGTTTCGTCTCAGATGATTCTCGCGCGCCGTCCGCCCGAAGACCCGTGTGAGCGACGGGCGGATGAAGAAGGGCAGCGCCTGCACGCCGCGGAAATCGAGCTGCTGGATTGCCGGAGAGAGCCCGCCCACCGCCACGAAAAGCTCGGGACGCAGCAGGCCCCAGTGCAGCGCGCCGTAGCCCCCCATCGAGATTCCCGCGGCCAGCCGCGCACGCCGCTCGGGCCGCGTGCGAAACGTGCGGTCCACGAAGGGGACGAGGTCGTGAGTGAGAAATTGTTCGTAGCGCGACTTCCCGTCGTACGAATCCACGAACCACGATCCCACGCCGCGCGGTGAGACGATGAGGAATTCGGGCAGGCGGCCCGCGCGCATCTCGGCCTGCAGCCGTGCGGCCACGCCGCGCCGCACGAGCACGCGCTCGTCCCCCTGTCCGTCGTGCAGGAAGTAGAGCACCGGGAAGCGCCGCGCCCCCGACGTCGCGTACGAGGGGGGCAGGTGAACGACGACGCGCGCGGGTGAGCCGAGACTGGCCGTCGCGACCACGAGCGAGCGAATTGATTCGGCTGGATCCGGCGAATCACGCGTGTCCGCGTGCGCGGCGGCGTCGGCCGCCTGCGCACCCGAAGACGCGAGGAGCGTCACGAGCGTCACGAGCGCCAGGCTCGCGGTCACACACCACCGCGCAGGAACACCGGGTGAGAGCCGCGGCGGCGAGCGACGCCCCATCCCCGTTCAGCTTCCCGGAGGCTTCAGCGCGTCGGCGTCCACCGTCGCGCTCACCGTGATGTGGTCGGTCCGGATCATGTCGCCCGCCGCATTCACCTTCTTCGTGGAAAGGACGAGGCCGGCGAAGGACTCGTACCCCTCCCAGCGCCACCGCGTCGGGCCGTCGGTGCTGTCCTGCAGCTTGTATTCCCAGCCGAGCATGCGGCCGGTCTCCGGATCCAGGAAATGCTTGTACACGTCGCCCGGGGTGAGACCCACCTTGCCGAAGCTGAGGCGGATGACGCGGGCCTTCTTCCCCTCGAAGTCGCTCTCCCCCTCGTCCGCGAGGTTCACGCCGGGATCCAGCACCTTGAGCGGAGCGAGCAGCCAGTAGGTGTCGTTGATGAATCGGCCGTACGCCTTCTTCAGCAGCGCCTCGGCCTCCGGGCCGGTGACGCGGGCGCCCGCCTTGAGGATCACGGCCTGGCCGAGATCCGCGGGAGCCTGCGCGTTGAAGTACGCGGTGTAGCCCTTCTCGCCGGGCACCTCGACGCGGTAGCGCCCGGTGTAGCGATCCCACGCATGCGAGATCGGCCCTGAGTGGCGAGTCGCAGTCTCCACGCTGAAGTCGAACCGGATGTAGCGGGCTTTCTCCCAGGCGCTGCCTCCGGAAGCCGCCATCTCTTTTCGCGCGTGCTCCACGGCCTTCGGATCGCGTTGCTCCGCCATCGTGCCTGTCGTGCCGGCAGTTTCGGCGGCGCCGCACGGAGCGGGCGCGAACGCGAGCGAGATGAAAAGGACGGCGGCGACCGCGATCCGGCAGGGGAAGGCGTGCGTCTTCATGCGGCGATTCTAGTGCCAGCTCAGGAGCTGCGTCGGGCCTGAACCTGCTACCCTTCGAAACGACCGCACCGAGGGCAGAAAACGGGGATAACAGCCCGCGAAGACACGTGTTCGGTCGAGGAGTGACGCGATGGCAACCCCCGAACGAAACGATCGCTTTCTCGACGGAGAGACCGCCATCGTCACCGGCGCCGGGCGCGGCATCGGCCGCGCCGTCGCCCTCGTCTTCGCCCGCGCGGGTGCGACGGTCATCGTGGCCTCACGCACCGCCGAGCAGGTGGAGGAGACGGCCCGCGAGATCGCCGACGCGGGGGGCCGCGCTCACGCGGTGCCGACCGACATCACGTCGCGCACGTCCATCCAGGCGCTGATCCAGCGCACCACCGACGCGACCGGGCGGCTCGACATCGTCGTGAACAACGCAGGCGTCTTCATCTGGAAGGCGCTGGCCAATCTCGAGGAGGGCGACTGGGACAAGATCCTGGACACGAACCTCAAGGCGAGCTACCTGCTCATTCACGCGGCGCTGCCGCACCTGATGAAGTCGCGCGCCGGACGCATCATCAACATCGCCTCGATCCACGGAACGGTGGGCGACGCCAACGTGGTCGCTCACTGCGCGGCCAAGTTCGGTCTCATCGGTCTGACGAAGGCGCTGGCGCGCGAGCTGCGCGAGGCGAACATCACCGTGAACGCGGTGTGCCCCGGCTCCACCGAGAACAAGACCCGCGATCTGGTGGCCCCGCGCCGCGAGTTCCCGCTCAAGGAGAAGCTCTCCGCGCACGACGTGGCCGAGGCCGCGCTGTTCCTGGCGTCGCCCGCCGCCGCGGCCATCTCGGGAGCCGTGCTCGACGTCTGGGGCGGCACGCACCTCTCGATCAAGGGCTGAGGCGGCAGCACGTGCCGATCCAGGCCGTGCGGCGGCCGGGCTGGTAGAGTTCCCCCGGGTCGCGTTCGCACCTGCCCGTAGCTCAGTTGGATAGAGCATCGGCCTTCTAAGCCGAGGGTCTCCGGTTCGAGCCCGGACGGGCAGGCCATATCTTCCCGCTGACACCAAGACGCCGCTTCGCCTCGGAAGTCGACGGCTACTTGTAGTACCCGGTCACGTCGACGAGCACGTGGGTCTCTCCGGGCGCCTGCTGGTCGATCGTCAATGAAGGGTGTCCCGGCTCGCCCAGGCCGAGAGGCCACGTCCCGGAGCCGGCACGCGTGAACCCGGCGCGAAACGACACGGCTGTCGTCCGGACGGTGCTCCAACCAACGAACATCCCGGTGGGATAGGCGCTCAGGAATCCGCTCGAGCTCGGGTTGACCGCGGTGATGTTTGCGACGAGAGCCTTCGCCTCAGCAGGGATGCCGCAGATGCCAGCGACGTCGAGAGTTCTCGCTTCCTGGCTTCGGAGGGGCCAGGAAGCTTCGCGTGTGTCGAGGATGCGGCAGGGCGAGAGCAGGTAGAACTTCACGGCCGGCAGATGGTCGACGACGTTGACCCCGAGTTCGCTGATCGCTCCGACACAGCCCGCGGACGAATACTCGCGGACCGAAAGCTTGAACGTGCCGGCGTAAGGGGTCTCGAAGGTCATCGTATTCGTATTCGCTCCGCTGCTGATCGAGGCCGGAGACTCGATGCTCCAGGAGTACGTCGACCCTGCGTGAGCCGGAACCGTCGCGATGAGGCCCGTGGCGCCCGTGACGACACGAACGGGCGCGGTGATCGAGGGAGCGTCGGGCCTCGGATTCACGGTGATGGTTGCGCTTGCGATCCCCGACCCGGACCGAAATGCGTCCGAGATCTCGACCACGGAATACGTGGTCGTCTGCGAAGGGACGACCGGGCGGGAAATGCTTCCGAAAGAGCTGTCCATCGCATACCCGTCCGAGAAGACGATGTGCCAGGGCGGAGTTCCCGTGAGATCCCCGAAGAGATAGGTTTCATTCCCCGCGCAGAGCGAAGCGTCCCTCGCCCGGATCGAGGCCGTCGGCGCTGGAAACGGATCTCCCGCCGCGAACGGAACCGTCGTGATGCTCATTCCGGTCGCGCCGGTCGCCTTGACCCGGAAGACGAAGCGTCCCGCGACATCGGGCGTGAAGGTGGGGTTCCGCGCGCCGGAATCGGAAAGGGCTGCCACGGAACCGGTGGGTCGCGTGACGATCTCCCAATACCACGAGGTGGATGTCGAGGGCGAGACATCGAGAGTCCGGGCGACCCCGAGAGGCCCGGTCCAGACATCGACGGTCGCGCGATCGTCGAGCGCCGGGCGGCCGGTGCGAACGTCGTGCGAAAAGTTGTCGACCACGTGCAGGGTTCCGTCCGCGGCTCGCGCGAGCCCGCGCGGGTTGGCAAAGCGAGCAAATCCGGCGGTTCCATCCGTGTTCTGCCAATCGAAGGCTTTCCCGGCGAGCGTCGAGACCCACCCGGTGGTGAGGTCCACGCGGCGAAGCGTTCCCGCTCCTTCGTCCAGCACCAGGAGCCGTCCGTTTCCGTCGAAGGCCATTCCGCCCGGCCTCGAGAAAGTCGCGACATTCGGCGCGCCATCCGCTGCTCCGTACTGCCCGGTGCCCGTGAGTCGTTTGAGCGCCTTCGTCACCTTGTCGATGCGAACAATGTAACGTCGTCCCCCTTCGCTGAGATAGACCGCATCCGCGCCCGCCGCGAGCCCAGGACCATCGAAGCCTCCGGCCCATGTCTTGACTTCGAACGTGGCGAGCTCCAGGCGGCGCAGCGAACAGTAATGTCCGGGCTCTTCCTCGCAGTCCGCGATCCAGAGCATCCCCTGACCGTCGGCCGAGAGGGCCGTCGGGAATCCAAATCCCGCGCTCGTGCCGATGCCGTCGGTCAGCCACGGCACGCCGGGGCTGCCGGCGGGCGTCGTCACCTCTCCGTTCGCCAGGCTGATCTTCCGGATCGTGTGATTTCCAGCGTCGGCCACGTAGAGACTTCCCGCTCCATCCAGGGCGACTCCGCGCGGCCTGAAGAACCGGGCGCCCGCTCCGCTCCCGTCCGCCGACCCCGACGTTCCCGCGAGTCCCGCCAAAGTGGTCACGTTGCCCGCGGGGTCGATCCGCCGAATCACGTGGTTCTCCGTGTCCCCGATATAAAGGCTCCCGCCTGAATCGAGCGCCACCGAATCGGGCGAGGAAAACCGCGCGGCGGTCCCGGTATCGTCGACATACCCGGCCTGCGAAGGACGCCCCGAAATGGTCGTGACGCTTCCGGTGACGCGATCCACCAGGCGGACCGTACCGTTGTGGGAGTCCGCCACGAGAAGGCTTCCCGTTTCGTCGATGGTCATCTTCGTCGGCCGGAAGAAGCGGGCGGCCGAACCGACCCCATCCGCCGCGCCTGAAAACCAGAAGATTCCGGCGAGAGTCGAGACCGTGCCCTGGTACAGCATTCGGATCGTGTTCGCCTCGGTCGTGATGAAGAGCGCTCCTGTCGCATCGACGAGGAGACCCAGGGGGTTGTAGAACCTCGCCGTCGCGGCAGGCCCATCACCGTTCCCGAAGCTCGAGGGCGATCCCGCCGCGATCGTGACCTGAAGCGTCGTGGTGTCGATTGCGTAGATCGCGTGGCCCGAGGCGAAGTAGACGGTGTGGTTGCCGTCGAAGGCGACGTCGCGTGCCCCCTGCTGGGAAACCTGAGTCGCCTTGCCGCTGACGGGATCGATTCGTGCCACGCCGGAGCTCCCCGAGACCCACAACCTGCCGGTCGCATCGGCGGAAATCCCCGATGCCCCGGGGAAAGGGCAGACCGTGCTGACGGCACGGGTGGTGAGATCGATCTTTCTGACGCCGAGCGACTCGGCGACGTAGAGCGTTCCTCCGACACGGACGAGGCCCTCCAGCCATCCGAACGACGCGAGATGGCCGGGGCCGTCGACCAACCCGAACCCGCCATTCCCGGCGAAGGTGGTGACCTCACCGGTCGCGCGGACGATTCTCCGGATGGTCCCGCTCAGGTCTGCGACGAAGAAAACGCCGGCTCCGTCGGCGGCAATACCCGTGGGGCTATCGAACCGCGCCACCGACCCCGGACCGTCCTCGAATCCCATTCCCCCCGTGGAGCCGGCGAGATGAGTGAACGTGTAGCTCTGGCCCCGCGCCACGGAGGCGAAGAGCAAGGAGAGGAGGAAGAACGGACGACGAACTGAGATCACGAGCGCTCCTGAAGACTTTTGCCCTGTTGCCTGATGGAGCCGCGTCGTCCGTTCGTGCGACGAACGGACGCTGAAAGGGACGCTGGAACGCCGCGGCCGGACCATCGAGCGTCGGACGCGACAGTCTACAGGGGCAGGCACGCCCGCTCTGACATTCGGAACCCCATGACGTCGCCGGGGGCGACGATTGACGCTAGCGGTTCGCGCGCTCCTAAGTACCCCGGCCCGCAAGTTCGGTGACGTATCCGGGGACGTCATGCGGCCTTTGCCAGCGAGTCGCCATGGGCCTTCATCCTCGATAGCAACTTGGCGAGGTCGCGACGGGTGACCTTCCACTGAAATGGTCTGGCGGCTGCTTCGTAGTAGGTTTGAAACTGAAGCAGGCGGTTCTTCACGTCGGCGAGCGAGGCGAAATCGTTGGGCGTGAGGACCTTACGCTGGACGATGGAGAAATA
>JBDSFL010000047.1:0-2933 GCA_039919545.1 Thermoanaerobaculia bacterium
CACCGCTACAACGACACCACCAACGCCTTCAAGGCCTACCGGCGCGAGGTGATCGACGCCGTCCAACCACTCCTCTCCCAGCACTTCAATCTCACCGTCGAGCTGCCCCTGAAGGCGATCGTGCGAGGGTTTTCGTGGACGACGATTCCGATCACGTGGCGCAACCGCAGGTCCGGGATGCCCAAGCTGAAGCTGACGGAGATGGGGAGCCGGTATCTCTTCATCGTGCTCTACGTCTGGCTGGAGAAATATTTCAGCCGGGGGGATTACACGCGCACCAGCGCGCCTCCTGAGGCGTGCTCGCCGGAAAGCGACCCATCAGGCTCTCTTCCGCGCTCCGTGGAAGGATCGAGCTCGTGAAAGAGGAGGTCGACCCGACCGATTACGGCCGCCTCTACGAACGACGATTCCAGTCCGTGGCTGCCGGGAAGAAGAGAGCCGCGTGGACGGTCATCTCACGGTGGATCTTCGACAGGCTCGGGCGACCCGCCTGTGTGCTCGATCCTGCGGCGGGCGCCCTCGAGTTCATCAGCACGATCCCTTCGGCGGACCGATGGGCCATCGACATGCAGCCGCCTGCCGATCCATCCGCGCTTTCGGGGATCACTTTCCTCGCGGGAGACACGTTCGAGGTTCCGTTGCCGGGGAGCAAGTTCGACGCGGTCTTCGCGTCGAACTTTCTGGAGCACCTGGACAGCCCGGCGCGCGTTCAGGAATTCCTCCTCAAGATGCGCGAAGCGTTGAAGATCGGGGGCCGCATCGCCTGCATGGGGCCGAACTTCAAATACTGCTTCCGCGAATACTTCGATTGTGCCGATCATCGGCTCGCACTGACTCATGTCTCGGTCGAGGAGCACCTCTACGCCGCGGGCTTCGAGCTGGAATCCTGCACGCCGCGGTTTCTTCCTTATTCATTTCGAGGCTCCCTGCCCTCGAATCCCGGATTGGTGCGCTGGTACCTGCGCTTACCGTGGTTCTGGCCGTTCTTCGGTCGACAGTTCCTCGTGATCGCCCGCCGGACCACGTAGCGTTCCCGAGATCGGCAGCAGGGACATGCGCGCCGGCGATTGCCGCGCCTCGATCAGGATCGGGGAGAGCGCGGGGTTCCAAGCGTTCTCCATCGCGCGAGGACCGACACGCTCGTACAGAATCGCGTCGCTTGCGCCCTGATACATGAAGGCTCCCACACCCTGGGCGAAAACGCTCCAGGCGCAGCAGGCCAGGAAAAGAGCCCGTGAAGGACGAGAGAGAGTCGGCAGCACCGGCGCGAGCAGGAAGACCAACGCGGGTAGCAGATCGACGAGGAAGCGAGGACCCCAGGAGAAGCCCGCCCTCCAATCCGTTTGCGCGTAGAGCAGGAGCTGCAGGATCGCTCCCCCGGTCAGGCACAGGCTCAGGAGCCGAAACCGGCGATCCGCCAGGCTTCGATGAAACAGAACCGGCAGGAAAAGCAGGAAGGGTGCGTAGAAGAAGAGTCCCTTTCCGGGGCTGAACAGGAGGCCGGCGACGCCCATGAATAGCGTGCTGCCCATGAAGAAGGAGGCGTCCGCGATGCCGGCCTGTCCGTAGCCGCCCGTGAGATTCCGAAAAACAATCCAGTTGTAGGCAACAGTCGCACCGAGAGGAAGAATCGCGCCGGCGACGAAGGGGACGATTTTGCCGCGCGCCCAGAAGACGGCATACGCGCCGAGCGATGCCGCGAGAACGACGTCGGGAGGACGGTTGGCCGCAAGCAGCCCCGCGAAGAAGCCCGCTGCCGCGACAGCTTTCGCGGCAGGCTCGCGCGTCATGCCGAGGAGCGCGCAGGTGAGAAGCAGCTCTCCCGTCCCGTGCTGCCAGAGCGCCTGGCTGCTCGTGACCCAGGTATTCGTGGCAAAACCGAACGCGGCCGCGAGCAGGAGGGCGTCCCGGTGAGATACCCTTCGGCGAAGAAGCAGGAACATCAGCCCGACACAGGAAGCGGCCACGGAGGACGCGCTCAGCTTCTCCATCAGGGCACCGATTCGCTCGAGCCTGGCCTCGGAAGGACCCTTGACGTGAAGGTAGAGGCTGGCCGGAACATAAAGCGGAGTCACGATGAGAGGAGTCGCCACGGGATACAACGAGGCGTGGTGACCCCAACGAGCGGGTTGAATCCAGTAAGCCTGATGCCCTGCTGGCCGCAGGGCCTCGAGAACCGGATCGAGATACAGCGTGCCGTGCTGAAGAAGGGCGAAAGGCAGAAATCGGGCCGGCAGGGAGTCCCCTACCGCCACGAGCCGCGCATTGGCGTTGTAGACGCCGAATGCGAAGAGCGCCAGAACGATGGCGGTCCGTCGGTCTGTCCAGGATCTCGAGACGATCTTTGCTCGATCCGCTCCGAAGGGACTCGAAGCCGCGGCGGGCGGCGAATGGTCGACGTCTGGAAAAGATGGCCCCATCAGGGCGCTGCGGGGATCGATATCGATCGGTGCGCCACGACGTGGAATCTTGTGGATCGAAGCAGGTTCTCGGGGGTCGCGACCTGCCGCTCGGGCACGCTGTCGTCTGCGCGTGCCGAGCGTCGACAGTCCGCGAGTCTCGAGGGTATCGGACCGCCAGTCACGAGCTCGAAGGGTAGCATCGCGCGCTCGATCCGAGGTCGCTTCTGGAGGAGCCTCACGGACAGGTTCGGCCGCATCTCGTGCAGGAGATGAACGTCGGGCTCCGGAACAACGGAGATGGCCGCCGCGTCATCCCGATCCAGGTCTCCGAGCCGCTTGTGCCATCGGATCCGGCCGCGCATGTTTGATGGTCTCGATTCCGGCAGCACTCCAGAACCAAAAGGAATCCAAGAGATGCTCGATACAGAGCTCGCCCTGAAACTGGTCGCTGGCAAGCCGTGGCACCACGATTTCGAGGTGATTCCCGGCGTCCGTACCCAGGGTTCATACGACCCGACAGCGCTGTGGAGG
>JBDSFL010000057.1:0-6112 GCA_039919545.1 Thermoanaerobaculia bacterium
GAGGATTCGTCGAACGTCAGGCCGGCGCGATAGACGTTCATCAGCTCACCGTCCGACCGGCGCCGCTGCGTCCCCACGAGGCGGCACCACCTCACGGTGGACGGCACGACCAGTTCGCCTTCGCCCCCCAGCTTCAGCGCGTAGACCTTGCCCAGCTTGAGCTGCTCGGTCGTCTCGGCCGCCATGCCGGACAGACTGAGGTTCAAGACCTTGACCTCCAGCCGGAACAGGACGCTCCCCTGCACCGCGTCAAGCTCGTGCCGCCGGAACCTCCTGCGCTGATCGACGGGTCTCTTCATTCCTCACCGCTCATGAGCGGGGAATCTTACGCCGAAGGCCTCGGGTGACGCCTCGGATGACGCCTTGGAGGATTCGCGGTAGGCTGCCCCGCCATCGGTGAACGCGCGGGAACGCCTGCGGGGCGATCCTCGACACCGAACATCAATAGAAGAGGTGACGTAGCGATGTCTTCCTTTCTCAGGGTCCCGCTCGGCGCGGCCGTCCTCCTTCCGCTCTGTCTGGCGGGCGCCGCGCTCGCGGCCGCTCCGGACGACCGGCTCCTCCCCTTCGACGCCGTCAGCCGGACGATGCCGAACGGCTTGCAGGTGATCATCGTCCCGACCGGCTTCCCGAACATCGTGTCGCTGCAGATCCCGGTCCAGACGGGATCGAGGAACGAGGTGGAGCCCGGCAAGTCGGGCTTCGCGCACTTCTTCGAGCACGTGATGTTCCGCGGGACCAAGGAATACCCGCCCGCGAAGTACCAGCAGATCCTCACGCGTGCCGGCGCCCGCCAGAACGCGTACACGACCGACGACTACACGAACTACCACACCACCTTCGCCAAGGACGACCTCGAGACCATCCTGAAGATCGAGGCGGACCGCTTCCAGCACCTCTCGTATGCCGAGGATGTGTTCAAGACGGAATCGCGCGCGGTGCTGGGCGAGTACAACAAGAACAGCGCCAACCCGCTCAACAAGCTGGTCGAGGTGATGCAGGACAAGGCCTACACCACGCATCCGTACAAGCACACGACGATGGGATTCCTCAAGGACATCGAGGACATGCCCAACCAGTACGCTTACTCCAAGACCTTCTTCGACCGCTGGTACCGTCCCGAGTACACGACCATCATCGTGGCCGGTGACGTGAAGCCCGCCGAGGTCTTCGCGCTGATCGAGAAGTACTGGGGCGCCTGGCAGAAGGGCTCCTTCAAGGCCGAGATCCCGAAGGAGCCGGAGCCGAAGGGCCCCGTCGTGACGCACGTCGATTGGCCCACCCCGACGCTGCCGTGGGTCGTCATCGGCTTTCACGGACCGGCATTCTCGGAGACCGCCAAGGAGTATGCCGCCCTCGACCTCCTGCTCGACCTTTCGTTCGGCCCCACCTCTGATCTCTACAAGCGGCTCGTCGAGACCGAGCAGAAGGTCGACAGCTTCAGCCCCTATTCTTCAGACAACGTGGACCCATCGCTGTTCGGCGTCACGGCTCGCGTGAAGAAGGCTGAAGACGTGCCCTACGTCCGTGACGAGATCCTCAAGGCGATCGCGCGCACGCGCCACGAGAGAGTCGCCGACCAGCGCGTGGCGGACGCGAAGTCCAACGCGCGCTACGGGCTCGCGCGCACCCTGACCAACACCGAGGCGATCGCGGGCACGCTGGCCCGCTTCGTCCGCTACCGCCGCTCCTTCGACACGCTCAACCAGTACTTCCGCGTGTATGCCACGCTCACGCCCGCCGACCTCGAGGGGGTCGCGCGGCAGTACCTCACCGACGCCAATCTCGTGCAGGCCACGCTCGCCAAGGGAGCGCTGCCCGAGGCCACCGCGAAGGTTCCCGGCCTCGCCTCGCTCGAGCCGAAGGCCCCCGCCGCGGGCGACCTCGAGCTCCTGCAGCAGAAGTCTCCGCTCCCGCAGCTCGCCGTGAAGATCCTCTTCAACGCCGGCTCCTCGCAGGATCCCAAGGGGAAGGAGGGGCTCGCCGCCCTGACCGCCTCGATGGTCACCGAGGCGGGCTCCACCGAGCGGAGCATCGACGAGATCAAGAAGATCCTCTTCCCCATGGCCGGAAGCCTGGACGATCGCACGGACAAGGAGATGACCTCCTTCACTCTGGCCATCCATCGCGACAACTGGGCTCCCTTCTTCGACGCGGTGCTGCCGCAGCTCCTTTCCCCCGGGTTTCGCGAGGAAGACTTCCGCCGTCTGAAGGACGCGCAGCTCAATGCGCTCAAGCAGGATCTGAAAGCCAACAACGAAGAGGAGCTCGGCAAGGAGCGCCTCCAGACGAACGTGTTCGCGGGCACGCCGTACGGGCACCCGGTGCTCGGCACCGTCGCCGGCATCGAGGCGATCACGCTCGACGACGTGAAGGCGTTCGTGAATTCGGCGTACACACGCGCCAACCTCACGGTGGGTGTTTCCGGAAACGCTCCCGAGGAGATGCTGGCGCGGCTCAAAGGAGCGCTCGCGAGCCTTCCGGAAGGCAAGGCGGCGGCGAAGGCCGCCGTGCTCGGCAGGCGCCCGAAGGGGATGGAGGTCGAGATCGTCGAGAAGGAGACGCGGGCGACCGCGATCTCGTTCGGCCATCCGATCGAGGTCACGCGCTCCCATCCCGATTTCGCCGCGCTCTCCGTGGCCCGCGCCTGGCTGGGCGAGCACCGCTCGTCGCAGTCGCACCTCTACAACCGCATCCGCGAGACGCGCGGCATGAATTACGGTGACTACGCCTACATCGAGGCGTTCCCCGGCGGGATGTTCCGCTTCTTCCCCTCGCCGAATGTGGCGCGGCGCGCGCAGCTCTTCGAGGTGTGGATCCGCCCCGTCGCCCCCGAGAACGCCCACATGGCGATCCGCATCGCCCTGCACGAGCTACAGAAGCTCATCGCCAGCGGGCTCTCCAAGGCCGACTTCGAGGCGACGCGCGAGTACCTGATGAAAAACGTCTATGTGATGTCGGCGACCCAGGACCAGCAGCTCGGCACGGCGCTGGATTCGCAGTGGTACGGCATCGGCGACTACGCCACGACGATGCGCGAACGCCTGGCCAAGCTGACTCAGGACGACGTGAGCCGGGCCATCAAGAAGCACCTCTCGGGCACCGACCTCTCCGTCGTGATCGTCACGAAGGACGCCAAGGGCCTCAAGGACAAGCTGGTCGCGGACGCGCCGTCCCCGATCAAGTACGACTCGCCCAAGCCGAAGGAAGTCATGGACGAGGACAGGGTGATCGGCGCGAAGAAGCTCGGCATCAAGGCCGAGAACGTGAAGATCACTCCGGTCGACGAGGTGTTCTCGAAGTAGCTCGGGTTCGAGGTCCTGACCGTTTCGAGAGCCCGCCCTCCGGCGGGCTCTTTTCATTGACACGGCGCGATCCGCGCGGGAGCGCGTCGAGACTTGACCCGCAATCTCCGCTCACCATAGGATTCCGCCTTCAACTTTCTTGACGGCCAAGTCGGGGCATTCCGTCCCGAGGTCGGGCATCGCATCGACCTTTAGGGGAGGACTCGTGATCACCGTTCGCAATCACCGACAATCAATCCTGTGCAAGCTCGGTGTCGCCGCTCTGTTCGCGTTCGCCGGAACGCTGAGCGCCAGCGATGGCCCGCTCGGCGTGAAGCGCACGACGGCCGACATCATGGCGCAGCAGGCCGTCACCCCACCGCGCCCGGTGCGCATCATGCCGGAACGCGAGGGACCGGACCGTAGCAGCCTGCCGCAGAATCCCGCGGCCCCCGCCACGAGCCAGATCCCCGCCCTCGACGCTTCGCGGCGCCAGCTCTCCCGCAGCATCGGCCCGCTTTCGCAGACGGCTTCCGCCATCAACTTCACCGGAGCGACTCTCACCGACACGGGCGCCTTCCCGCCCGACACGATGGGCACCGTGGGGCCGAGCCAGTTCGTGGTCTTCGTGAACGGGCGCGTCCGCACGTTCGACAAGACGACCGGCGTGGCCGACGGCGTCATCAACGTCGATTCCGATGTCTTCTTCACGAGCGTGCTGACGCCCAACACGCCAGGGGGCATCAACTTCACGAGCGATCCGCAGGTGCGCTACGACCGCCTGACCGGGCGCTGGATCCTCATCATCATCGACGTCCCGAGCACGTCGAACGCCAGCATCGGCGACCGGGCGAACCGGGTTCTCGTCGCCGTGTCCGACGCCGCCAGCGCGGGCATCATCTCGGGCAGCACCGTCTGGACCTTTTTCTTCATGCAGCAAGACACGGTCGGCGGCACACCCGGCTCGACGGTCGCCTCCACGGGCGAATTCCTCGACTACCCCTCGCTCGGCGTCGACGTGAACGCGCTGTACATCGGCGGAAACATGTTCGGAGCCGTGTCGGGCTCCTTCACCGGGTGCTCGGTTTACGTCATCCGGAAGAGCTCCGTGCTCGGCGCCGGTCCGCTCGTCGCCACCGCCTTTCCTGGCGTCGTGGTCGGCGGGGGCGACGGCCCCTTCGCTCCCCGCGGCGTCGACAACTTCGACCCTTCCGCAACCGAGGGCTACTTCGTCGGCGTCAGCAATGCCGCCTTCTCACGGCTGAACATGCGCCGGATCGGGACGCCGGGAGGAGCTCCCACGATCTCTGCCGACATCCCGATCACCGTGGCGACGACCGGGCTCCCGATCACGGTCGACCACCTCGGAGACACGGGAGGAACGGGAGGCAACCTCGACGGTCTGGATGACCGCCTGTTCGCGGCCCACATCCGCAACGGCCGTCTCTGGACTGCCCACAACATCGCGGTGCTCGCCACCGGCGTCGGCGCCACCGCGGGAGGCACGCGGCGCGACGCCGCGCGCTGGTACGAGCTGGTCGTGCCTCCGACCACCGGCACACCCACCGTCAACCAGTCGGGCACCATCTTCGACAGCGCGGCCACGGTGGCGGCCGCGCGCCAGTACTTCATCCCCTCCGTGATGGTGTCCGGACAGGGGCATGCGGCGTTCGGCGCCAGCACGGCCGGCACCCCGAACCGGATCGACGCAGCCTGGACCGGACGGCTGTCGACCGACACGCTCGGCACGCAGAGCGCCGCGGTGCAGTACACGGCGAGCTCCACCGCGTACAACCCCCCGAGCGACCCCGGCCCGACGCGGCGCTGGGGCGACTATTCCTTCACGAGCCTCGATCCGATCGACGACATGACGATGTGGACGATCGCCGAGTTCTGCAGCAGCACGAACAACTACGGAGTCCGAGTGCTCAAGGTGCTCGCGCCTCTCCCCGCCACGCCCGCGGGAGGTCCGCTCCCCGTCCTGATCACGCAGCCCGCGACACCCTACGCCATCACCGGCACGGTCATCGCAGGCTCCGGGTTCTACGATCCGGGCACGAACCTCGCTCCGCCGGCGCTTCCGTTCAGCCACATCACGGCCAGCATCCTGAACACCGGCACCTCCACCCCCTCGGTGAACATGACCGCGACTGTCACCTACCTCACACCGACGACGATCACGCTGACCATCACGACGGCGGGAGCGGCGGTCGGGCTCCACGATCTGCGGATCACGAACCCCGATGGGCAGTTCGTGACCGTCGCCGACTACATCTCGGTGCCTTCGCCGGTCGACCTGACGGGTTTCTCGGCCGAATAACCTCGTCCGAGGTTTTCGCCGGAAAAGCGCCCCGCCAGCCGGCGGGGCGCTTTCATTTCCCGGGTGACGCGGAGCCAGGCTCCGGGAGCATCGTTGCGCCCTCGCGGAGCGCCTCTTCGATCTGAACCAGCAGCCGATCGAAATTCACCGGCTTGACGTGGAAGGCGCAGCAACCCGCCTGGAAAGCCTTTTCCCGATCCTCCGGAAGAGGATGCCCGGTGAGGGCGATGATCTTCAGGTGGCGGGTCGCGGGATCGGTCCTCAACGTCCGAGTGGTTTGCCAGCCGTCCAGCACCGGCATGTTCATGTCCATCACGACCAGATCCGGGCGTGCGCTGCGCGCCAGCACGAGCCCGCGCTCCCCGTCGCCCGCGGTCACCACGTCGAAGCCGGTGCTCTGGAGAATCTCCGAGAGGCTCTCACGCCCCTCCTCGTTGTCGTCGATCAGCAGGATCCTGGGCACGTCAGCCTTTCACCGAGATCAGGTCGGGCGCCGTCCGCGTGGCCG
>JBDSFL010000093.1:0-10321 GCA_039919545.1 Thermoanaerobaculia bacterium
GCGAAAGACCCTGACGAGCGCTGGCAGAGCGCGCACGACCTCGGCCGCGAGCTTCGCTGGATCGCCGACGGAAGCTCGGCCCTGCGTTCGGCGACAGGCGGGATCCCTGTGCGCGCGGCCGCGCCCCTGCGCTCGCGGCGCCTCCCGTGGATCGTCGCGGCCGTCGCAACGCTCGTGGCTGCCGCGCTCCTGGCCCTGCTGATGCTTCGTCCCGCCCCGGTGCCGCGGGCGATTCGCGCGTCCATCCTCGCGCCGCCGGACGTTCACCTCTCCTCCAATTCCGTGGCGCCCGCGCCCCTGGCTCTCTCTCCCGACGGCGCCCGGCTGGCCTTCTGCGCGCATGCGGGGATGGGCGCCGACCGGCTCTGGATCCAGACGCTCGCCTCGGGCGAGGTGCGGCCGCTCGATGGCACCGAGGGCGCGACGCAGCCGTTCTGGTCCCACGACAGCCGCTCGGTCGGCTTCTTCGCCGATCGAAAGCTCAAGCGCGTGGATGCGACGGGAGGCCCCGTCATCGCACTCGCGGCGGCTCGCGATCCGCGTGGCGGCTCGTGGAACGCGGCGGGCACGATCATCTTCTGCCCGTACTCGAGCGCGACCGTTTACCGGATCCCGGCCGCCGGAGGCGAGGCGAGCCTCCTCACGAAGCTCGAGAAGGGCGAGACGACGCATCGCTACCCCGAGTTCCTTCCGGACGGCAAGCACTTCCTCTATCTCGCTCGCCGCTCGAGAGCCGGCGCGGGATCGGACCCGGTCGTCTATGCCGCATCGCTCGACGGCCCCGACAGAAAAGTGGTTTTGAACGTCGCGTCGAACGTCGTGTACGCGTCCGGCAATCTCATCTACATGCGGCAGGGGGTTCTCGTCGCCCAGCCCTTCGACCCCGCGGCGCTCGCAACCACGGGCGAGGCGGTGCCCATCGCGTCCGACGCGCGCATGGACGAGCGCTACAGCCGGGCTGTCTTTTCCGCATCGAGAAACGGAGTCCTCGCCTACAAGCCCGGGAAGGTCGTGCCCAGGGACATCCTCCACCGCTACGACCGCTCGGGTCTGGTCATGGACACGCTGGGCGAGCCCGCGAACTTCTATGCGGATGGAGCGCCGACCCTTTCGCCCGATGGCACGCGCGCGATCCTGTCCATCCAGAACGAGTCGGGGAACGCCGACCTCTGGCTCGTCAACACGGCCTCGGGCGTGAGAAGCCGTTTCACGCTCGACGCCACCGAGCACAGCGCCGGCGCGTGGAGCCCGGACGGCTCGCGCGTGGTGATCAACGCCGCAACCGCAGCCAGCACCCAGCTCCTGCTGAAGGCGGCGGACGGATCGGGAGCGATGCAGGATCTCATCGGACCGAACGGGCCGACCGGCTTGAGCCCGCTCTGCATCTCGCCAGACGGCCGCACCCTGATCGTCTCCGCGGACGCCCGCGTGGGCAGCACCGACCTTCTGATGATGACTCTCGGCGGGGAGATGAAGCTGCGTCCGTTTCTGGCGACCGACGCTCAGGAGTCTCTCGCCGCGTTCTCTCCGAACGGGCGCTTCCTCGCGTACACGTCGGACACCACCGGGCGCGACGAGATCTACGTCGCGGCGTTCCCGCAGCCCGGCGACACCTGGCAGGTCTCGCAGAACGGCGGCCGCGAGCCGCGCTGGTCGCGGAGCGGCAACGAGCTCTTCTTCTTCGATCGTGAGAACCGTCTGCAGGCAGCGTCGGTGGCCACGGCCGGGACCGGTTTCGAGGTCGCCTCCGTGAAGCCGCTCTTCCAGGTGCCCTCGCGCGGCTCCCAGTGGGACTGGCGCTTCGACGTCTTCCCGGGAGCCCAGCAGTTCCTGATCGGCACACCGACTGACGACGAGCTCGCCTCTCCGATCACGCTCGTGACCGAGTGGACGCGGAGCAAGCGATGATTCGGAATGCGCGCGCGCTCGGGACGTGACGATGGATGACCCGCGTGTCTCTTCCTGAACGCATCGGGCGCTATCGCATTCTCGCCAAGCTCGGCGAGGGGGGAATGGGAGTCGTCTACGCCGCCGCAGACGAGCGCCTCGGGCGCAGCATCGCGCTCAAGGTGATCGGCGGGACCATGAGGGACGAAGACGCGCGGAAGCGCTTCTGGCGCGAAGCACGGCTCGCCGCGAGCGTCAGCCACCCCAACGTCTGCGCCATCCACGAAGTGGGCGAGGAAGACGGCGAGCTCTTCATCGTGATGGAGCTGCTCGAGGGAGAGGCGCTGTCCAGCCGCCTGGCGCGCGGCGGGGTCGCCGCGGCCGAGGGCGTCCGGATCGCGCTCGGCATCCTCGCGGCGCTCGACGCGCTCCACGCGCGGGGACTCGTGCATCGCGACGTGAAGCCCGCGAACGTCTTCCTCACGCCGCACGGGGTGAAGCTCGTCGACTTCGGCATCGCCCGCAGCGTCACGGCCGGGGACGCGGGCGGGGACGAGCAGACCCAGCTCACGCAGGCCGGGGACGTCGTGGGCACACCGCACTACATGTCTCCCGAGCAGCTGCGCGGCGAGCCCGTCGACGCGCGTTCCGACCTCTTCGCCACGGGCGCGGTCATCTTCGAGATGATCGCCGGACGGCGCGCGTTCGAGGGGCGCACGAAGATCGACGTCCTCCACGCGACTCTGCACGATATGCCGCCCCTGCTCCTCGGCTCGGCGCTCACGGAGGCCGTCGGGCGCGTCGTTCTCCGGGCGCTCGCCAAGAACCCGGACGAGCGGCCGCGCACCGCCTCGGCGATGGCGCACGATCTCGATCAGGCGATGCGCGATCCCGGCGCGCAAACGGCCACGGCCCCCATGCCCTCCGTCGCGACACGCCTCATCGTGCTTCCGTTCCGGATCCTGCGGCCCGACCCCGACACCGACTTCCTCGCGTTCAGCCTCGCCGATGCGATCGCGAGCTCTCTGGCCGGGCTCGGCTCGCTCGTCGTGCGATCGAGCCTCGCCGCGGCGCGGTTCGCGGACTCGCCCGACCTCAAGCGCATCGCGGTGGAAGCCGACGTGGATCTCGTGCTCGCGGGCACGCTCCTCCGCGCCGGCGCGCAGATCCGCGTGCAGTGCCAGCTCACGGAAGCGGCCGCGGGTTCGCTGCTCTGGTCGCACACGGCGCAGGTGCCGCTCACCGATGTCTTCCAGCTCGAGGAAGAGCTGGGACGCCGCATCGTGGAGTCGATCGCGCGCCCCTTGACGGCGCGCGAGCACCGCGAGGTGCGCCGCGACGCGCCCGCGAGCGCGCTGGCGTACGAGCACTTCCTGAGGGCGAACCAGATCGGGCTCAGCGTGAATGCGGTCGAGGGCCCGCGCACGCAGCTCCCGATCGCGCGCGACCTCTACATCCGCTCGCTCGAGGAAGACCCTGGGTTCGCGCCGGCGTGGGCGCGGCTGGGCCGCTGCTATCGCCTGCTGGCCAAGACGGGCGAGGAGCCCGCCCGCAACTTCGAGCTCGCCGAGGCCGCGTTCCGCCGGGCGCTGGAGCTGAATCCGGACCTGCCGTCCACGCACCACCTCTACGCGGCGCTCGAATGCGACCGCGGCCGCGCCATCGACGCCCTGGAGCGGCTGGTGACACGCGCCGCCGTTTTTCCCAACGACCCGGAGCTCTTCGTCGGGCTCGTGCAGGCGTGCCGTTACAGCGGGCTCCTCGAGGAATCGCTCGCCGCGCACGAGCGTGCCACGCGCCTCGACCCGCATGCCATGACGAGCGTCGCGCTGACGCTGTGGCTCCGCGGAGACAACGAACGCGCGCTTCAGGCCGCCGCCGGAAACGTGCTCGTCCGCACGACCATCCTGTCGTCGATGGGGCGCGAGGACGAGGCAAGCGCCGCGGTCCCGGCACCCTCGCCGGAGATGCAGCCCCTCACCGCTCTCTTCTGGACCTCGTTTCGCGCCGCCCTCGATGGCAGCGCCGATCACGGCCGCGCGGCCGCCGAGCAGCGCCTCGCGCTCGTGCAGGATCCGGAAGCGCGCTTCCATGGCGCGCGTCACCTCGCGCGGATGGGCGAAGGGCAACGGGCCTTCGACGAGCTCTCGCTCCTCGTGGATTCGAGCTTCCTCTGCCCCGATTTTCTCGAGCGCGACCCGTGGCTGGAATCAGTTCGGCGGCTCGACGACTTTCCCGGCCTCCTCGCGCGGATGCGGAGCCGCGTCACCGAGGCGGGCGAGCGCTTCGCCGCCGCGGGAGGCCGGGGCGTGCTCGGCCCGCCTGGAACGACGTGACCGTCAGCGCACGCCGTTCACGACGACCGTGATCTCGCTCCTCATCGTCTGCTCGAGCGGCTCGGAGACGACGAACTTCTGGCCATCGGACGAGACGTCGTACGGAGCATAGTTGAGCGCCGGAATCGGAACGGTGAAGAGGGGCTGTGGCGGACGCCTCGCCCCCGCCGCGAGAGGCCAGGGGGCGGACATCAGCATCTGGTCGTTCCCGAGGAAGAAGATTTCCTTGCCGTCGCCGCGCCAGCGGGGGCTGCGGCCGCCGTCGCGCGAGACGCGCACCTTCGCACCCTCGACGAGGGGCCGAGCATAGATCTCGCTCTGACCGGTTTCGCTGGACATGAAGGCGATCCACTGCCCGTCCGGCGACAGGACCGTATCCCCTTCCCACGGTGCGACCCCGAAGGTTTCAGGCTTGGCGCCCGGCTGCGTCGAGAGCAGACAGAGCTTCGCCCCCGTCGAGTCGCTTTCCTGGTAGAAGAGCCGGCCGTCGCGCGTCCAGCCATAAGGCAGCTTGTCGAACGCCGTCGCCAGTAGCGTGCGGTCGGGCGCGCTTCCGGCCAGCGAGCGCAGCGCGAGGTCATAGGGACCCTCGCGGTCCGTCGCGAAGGCCACGCTCGAGCCGTCCGGCGAGAACACCGGGTGGCGCTCCTCCTGCCGGCCCGAGGTGATGCGAACGCTGGCCCCCCCGTCGATGTCGACGATCCAGAGGTTCGTCAACGCGGTCCGTTCGTCGATCCTTCCGATGGCGATCCGGCTGCCGTCGGGTGAGAGCCGGATCGGCTCGACGTACCTTGCCGGAGCGCCGATCGACTGCAGCCGCTTGCCGGATCGGTCCACGAGCTGGAGCTGACGCAGGCGCGGCGGGTCGGAGCGAAACGCGAGCGTCCCATCGCGTGAGACCGAAGCGGCGGCCGAGGCGGAGTCGCCCTCGTGAACCACACGGCCAGGGATCGACGCGGGTTCGCCGCCCGTCGCGAGCGAGGTCTCGTCGAAGGGCTGTGACAGGAGTACGCCTTCGATCGTGAACACGAGCGAGCCCTCCGAGATCCCCACGAGCGCATCGGCCTGCCGGAGGCGCTTGATCGCCTTCTGATCGAGCGAGCCAGCGCAGATCCAGCCTTCGCGGTCGTGTCCCGCGTGCTTGAGCCGGGCAAAGAACAGGAACCGGCGGCCGTCGGCGAGGAAGCGCGGGCTCAGATGCGCCACCTCGTCCTGCCCTCGGTCGACCGTCGTGACCGCGACCGGTGTGCCGCCTCCCGACGGCACGCGGTGCAGTCCCGCGCCGTAGAACGGAGCGAAGAGAATGTCTCCGCGGGAGCCCCAGTCACCATGAAAAACCAGAGGCGCCGAGCAGATTCCCTGGGGTCGCGAGGTGGAGAGGTCGAAGCGAACGAGTCTTCCCTCGGAACCGTACGCGACGGACTTTCCATCCCACGACCAGAAGGGAAAGCGGAGCGTGGGCATCTCGACGGACAACGGCTTCGAGTCTTCGGAGTCGAGCCGGCGTGTCCAGAAGAGGTCCTTTCCCTTGGCGGCGCGGACTCCGAAGAGCAGCGTCGTCCCGTCGGCCGTGAGGAGAGGCCACGACGAATAAGTGCTGCCGGGCGGAGGCGTGAGGACGAAGCGGACCGCCTTTCTCGCGGGCTCGGTTCGAGGCTTCAGCCGTGGTGCGGCGAGTGTGACGACGAGCGCGGCCAGCAGCAGCCCGGCCGCGATCATCCACGGTAGCGCCCGCGCGCGCGGCGGCGCGATCATCGCCGGCGCGAGGCCCGGCGGCGGCTCCGCACTCTCGCCGAGCGCGATCCGTGCATCGGCGATGTCGTGAAGCCTCAGCTTCGCGTCCTTCTGCAAGCACTGGCGCAGCACCCGCAGCGCGGAGACGGGCACGCCATCGGGAACGGCCGCGAAGTCGGGCGTGGCTCTCAGCACGGCCGCCAGCACATCTGACACCGTCTCGCCTTCGAACAGGCGCCGTCCCGTGAGCATCTCGTAGAGGACCACGCCGAAGGACCAGATGTCGGAGCGCTTGTCGACCGGCCGTCCGCGCGCCTGCTCGGGCGACATGTAGGCGGCGGTGCCGAGGATCATGCCCGCCTCGGTCATGTGGCGAGACATCGTCGGCGAGCGTGAGAGGTCGCCTTCGCCGCCTGCCGCATCGCTCTCGAATCCCTTGGCGAGGCCGAAGTCGAGGATCTTGACCGTGCCGTCTCTCGTGATCTTCACGTTGGCGGGCTTGAGGTCGCGATGCACGATGCCCTTCTCGTGCGCGGCCTCGAGCCCCTCGGCGATCTGCCGCGCGATCGCGATGGCCTCGTCGACGGGAAGAGGGCCGCGGGTGATGCGTGCGGCCAGCTCCTCGCCTTCGATGAGCTCCAGGACGAGCGCGACGGTGCCGGCCGTCTCCTCGAGCCCGTAGATGGCCCCGACGTTCACATGGTTGAGCGACGCGGCCAGCTGCGCCTCGCGGCGGAAGCGCGCCACGCGCTCACGGTCTTCCGCGAACGCCGCCGGAAGCACCTTGATGGCCACGTCGCGATTGAGCTTCGTGTCGCGGGCGCGATAGACCTCGCCCATGCCGCCGGCGCCAAGGGGTGCCGTGATCTCGTAGGGCCCGAGGCGCGTGCCGGCGGCGAACGTCATCGCAAACTCACGATCGCGAACGTGCTCATTCTGATCATGGGGAAGCGGCGATGTTACAGGTCGAGAAGAAAAGACTTGCGCTGGAGTCGGTGATGTAGTTAGCTATAACACTAGATGAGCGGCACCCATCGGATCCGGCACGTCCCTCACGCTCTCCGGAGAGCGGACGGAAACTGCCGATGAGCGACTGGAAGGACGGCCAGCCCATCTACCGCCAGATCCGCGACCGTGTCGTCGCCATGATCCTGGACGGCATCCTCAACGAGGGCGATCCGCTGCCGTCCGTTCGGAACGTCGCCGCCGAGTATCGCGTCAATCCGCTCACCGTCCTCAAGAGCTACCAGCAGCTCGTCGACGAGCACCTGGTCGAGAGCAAGCGAGGGCGCGGCATGTTCATCAACGCCGGGGCGCGCGTGCTGCTGCTGCAGGGCGAGCGACAGAAATTCCTCGCGCAAGAGTGGCCCCGCATCGCAGCGACGATCGAGCGGCTCGGCCTGACGCCGGGGGAGCTGCTGGAGGCCGCCGAGAAGCACGCGCCGGCGCCGTCCCCTTCGAATCCCCCAGACGAGGAGCGCTGAAGTCATGGCATGCATCGAAGCACACGGTCTCCGCAAGACGTTCGGCGCGACGGTCGCGCTGGACGGCATCGATCTCAGTGTGGAGGAGGGGCGAATCCTCGCCCTCATCGGTCCGAACGGTGCCGGCAAGAGCACCGCGCTCAACGCGATCCTCGGCCTCACTCCGTACGAAGGACGGCTTCAGGTTCTCGGGCTCGACCCCTGGACACAGCGAGATCAGCTCATGCGCGAGGTCTCCTTCATCGCCGACGTGGCGGTCCTTCCCCGCTGGATGCGCGTCTCGCAGGCGCTCGATTACGTCGCGGGCGTCCATCCGCGTTTCGATCGCGCAAAGGCCGAGAGCCTCCTTCGAAAAACCGGCATCAAGCGCACGAGCAAGGCGGGAGAGCTGTCGAAGGGGATGGTGACGCAGCTGCACCTCGCCCTCGTCATGGCCATCGATGCCAGGCTGCTGGTGCTGGACGAGCCGACGCTCGGCCTCGACATCTTGTTTCGCAAGCAGTTCTACGACTCGCTCCTCACCGACTACTTCGATCGCGACCGCACCATCATCGTGACGACCCATCAGATCGAGGAGATCCAAAACATCGTCACCGACCTCATGTTCATCGACAGCGGCCGGATTGCGCTCGACTGCAGCATGGAAGAGGTGGAGTCGCGCTACGTGGAGGTGATGGTCCACCCCGAGCACGTCGCCGCCGCCCGCTCGCTGAAGCCGATCAACGAGCGGCAGGTCTTCGGCCGCAGCATCCTTCTCTTCGACCGGATCGATCGCCAGCGGCTCGCCCCGCTGGGCGACGTGCGCACGCCCAGCATCGCCGATCTCTTCGTCGCCCTGCTGGGCGACTCCTCCGGCCGCTCTCAGGGAGAAGCCCGATGAGTTTCCATCCGCAATCGTCGTCTGATTCTCCCCTCGTTCCCACGGTCCGCACGCACGGAACGCTCTTGGCCACGCGGCCCCTCTACTGGTCGATTCGCCGCGAGCTTTGGGAGAACCGCTCGATCGCCATCGCCCCGGCGGCCGTCGCCGCCGTCGTGCTGTTCGCATCCCTGATCAACATGCTCCGCTTGCCCGCCAGGATGACCACCCTGTCGGCGCTCGATCCGGCACGACAGCATGCGGCGCTCGTCCGTCCGTTCGGCATGGCACCGGCTCCGATCATGATGGCGACCTTCATCGTCGCGTTCATCTACTGTCTCGACGCACTCTACGGGGAGCGACGCGATCGGAGCATCCTGTTCTGGAAGTCGCTGCCGGTGTCCGATCGCACGACCGTGCTCTCGAAGGCGAGCGTACCGTTCCTGATCCTGCCGCTCATCGCCTTCGCGCTCGGCGTGGCCACCCTCGCCATCATGCTCTTGCTGAGCACCGCGATCCTGCTGGTGAATGGCCTGAGCCCCGCGCGCTTGTGGGCCGAGCTCCGGCTCTTCCAGGAACCGGTCACCATGCTCTACGGCCTGACGATCCATGTGCTCTGGTTCGCTCCGATCTACGGCTGGCTCCTCCTGGTTTCGGCCTGGGCGCGGCGGATGCCGGTGCTCTGGGCCGGGCTCCCCTTCTTCACGATCGGCATCGTCGAGTGGCTCGGATTCCGTACCAATCATCTCGCCACTTTCCTGAAGTACCGGTTCACCGGCGCCATGACGCTGGGCTTCTCCAGGCCGCAGCGCGGCGCGTTCACCTTCGACCTGAGCCAGCTCGAGCTGCTGAGATTCCTGAGCACGCCGGGTCTCTGGCTTGGGCTGCTGGCCGCGGCGGCCTGTCTCGCCGCGGCCGTCCGGCTTCGCCGCGATCGCGGACCGATCTGACACGAAGAGCAACGAGCATGAGCAAAGCATTGAAGGGTGTTCCGATGTAACAGGACCGAACGTCCGCCCGCGTTTTGATCACAACACAGCAACAACTGCATCTGAAAAGAGGAGAACCATGCGAAGCCTTGTGCAAGTACTCTTGATCACCGTTCTCGCGCCCGCCGCCGCCGCATTCGCGCAGGACAATCCGCCCGCCGCCGCAATCGTGGCGCCCCCGGCAAATCCTGTCAGCGCACAGCTCAAGCTCATGAACAAGGGGACGAAGCTCGTCCTGCTCGGCTCGGCCGAAAGGATGCCCGAGGAGAGCTACGCCTTCAAACCGGCGGAAACCGTCCGCAGCTTCGGCCAGATCATCGGACACGTCGCCGATGCGCAGTATCTGGCCTGCTCCGGCGCTCTCGGCGAGACGAACCCGCGCCCGAAGATCGAGCAGACCAGGACCTCGAAGGCCGATCTGATCGTGGCGCTCAAGGATGCGTTCGCGTACTGCGACAAGGCGTACGATGGGCTGACCGACGCCAGTGGAGTCGAGATCGTGAAGCACACGGGGCGCGACATGCCGAGAGCAACCGTGCTGATGGGCGGCACCCTCCACTCCGTCGAGCACTACGGCAATCTCGTCACCTACCTGAGGATGAAGGGCATCGTTCCTCCCAGCAGCGACCCGGGGTTCATGAAGCAGATGATGAAATAGATCCAAGAGCGCCCGTCTTTGACGGCGGGCGCTCTTCTCGTGGCCCGCGATCAAAAACATTTCCGGGCCGAACGCGCTACATTCCCGCCGTGCCGCTCGAAGCCGGAACGCGACTCGGCCCGTACGAGATCGTCTCGTCGCTGGGCGCCGGCGGCATGGGCGAGGTCTACAAGGCCAAGGACTCGCGCCTCGCGCGCTTCGTGGCCGTCAAGGTGCTGCCGGCGAGCCTGGCCAGGAACGCAGACGCCCTGGCCCGCTTCGAGCGCGAGGCCAAGGCCGTCGCCGCGCTGAATCACCCGGGCATCCTCGGCATCCACGACTTCGCCACGCACGAGGAATCGCGCTACGTCGTCATGGAGCTCCTCGAGGGCGAG
>JBDSFL010000097.1:0-2907 GCA_039919545.1 Thermoanaerobaculia bacterium
CCGGGGGCACGGGGGGGAGCGAAGCGGACCCCCGATAAAAAAGCCGGTTCACGCGCGCGGCCGGAGCGAAGCGACTCCTGGCGCACTCCGTGCGCCGGCCGGGCACGTTCGAATCCCGCTGGGGGTACCACTTGAACCCAAGCCTCACTTCGAAGTGAAGCTGTGCCTCATGAACCGACATCGCAGGGATTCGAACCCGCGATCTCCGGGGGCACGGGGGGGAGCGAAGCGGACCCCCGATAAAAAAGCCGGTTCACGCGCGCGGCCGGAGCGAAGCGACTCCTGGCGCACTCCGTGCGCCGGCCGGGCACGTTCGGATCCCGCTGGGGGTACTGGTGCCCACGTCGTGCCCCGGGGTCCCCTCCCGCTTTCCGACGTCGGGGAAGCGAAGCGGCGCCCCCGATCCGAGCCCCCGTTTCACCGACTTCCCAACACACGGCACCGATCCTGCTTTCCTCGTCCTCTTTAGGGGTCCAGCCACTCTTGCACTACCAGTCCCCGAGGGACGAATCCAGCGAAGGCGCTCGATCGGCCCGCTCGAAAGGAATTCAATCATGAAAATTTTCCGCAACGCAGCCCTGGCTTCGCTCGTGGGAGCCGCCACCCTCCTCCTGTCCGCACCAGCGTCCGCGCAAGTGAGCTTCCAGTTCCGCTTGGGCACCCGCGACAAGCCTCTGCAGGGCCGCCAGTTCGAGACGATGCGCGCCCTCTCGCATTATCTCGACGTCTCCGCGCAGGATGCCATCGAGACCGCGGGCAACACCGTGCGCAAAACTTCCCGCTCGAACCGGCAGTTCCTGCGTTCGCTGGACGATTTCGCCCGGCGCGCCGATAGCTTCCACGAGCGCATGGACCAGTACGAAACGCGCCCCTGGGATCTCCCGCGTGAAGTCGTCGCGCTCGATCAGAGCGCCCGCCGCGTGAACGACACGATTCGCCGCGCCCGGATCTATTCCGGTGTCGCCGAGCGCTGGGGCCAGGTCGTCGACACGCTCGACCGCATGAAGCGCGTGCTCGCGGGTGAAGACGTCCGCGTTCCCGCCGCCCATCGCCACGGACGCGACTACGACCGCGACTACGGCCCGTTCGCGGACAACCGGGATCCCCGCGACGTGCACCAGGTTCAGCCTGCGCAGCCCGTGCTGCTCCCCCCCTCCTCGGACATGATCGTCCTGAACGGACGGCGCCTCGACGAGTACCGTCAGCTCGCCCGGGATCTCGAGGACCATTCCGCCCGCACCCTGGAGATCGCCAGCCGCATGTCTCGCGACGACCGCGAGTACTCGCAGGACCTCTTCCTGTCGCTCCAGAAGTTCAGCACCGACGCGCGCACGCAGCGCAACCGGACGGATCAGGGACAGATCGACCGCAAGGATCTGAACCGCCTGCTCAGTGACGCCCATGAATCCGATCGACGCATGCGCGAGGGCCACGTGTTCCCGCGCGCGTGGGAAGAGTGGAAGCAGTGCATGACCGCCCTCGACCGGATGATCGACCTCATCCGCTAGCTCTCCTTTCCCGACTAAACCCGAGGCCCAGCGGCACGAGCCGCTGGGCCTCTTCTTTTTTCCCCCGACGGAACCGCGAAGAAATACTCGCTCCGTCCTGATCGTCCGCGCGGACGCTCCCGTCCGCGCGGCTATCATCGAGAGATTCCCGAGGTGTAGCGGAGGGAGCGCCCTCCGAAAGGACGGAAGAATGCTTCGAAATCGACTGGTGATCTTTGGTTTCGTGCTCACCCTCGCGACGGCCGCCGGACGCGCAAACGCGCAGGGGCGCCCGGATGCGGCGGCGCTCATCGCCGCTCAGAAGACGGCGATGGCTCCGCTGTCGTACATGGACGGGGTCTGGAGAGGGCCTGCTTCCACGACGCGGCCCTCGGGAGAGAAGCACGACATCACGCAGACCGAGCGGATCGGCCCGTTCCTCGAGGGTTCGGTGAAGGTGATGGAGGGCCGAGGCTACGATGCCGACGGCAAGGTGACCTTCAACGCCTTCGGAACGATCTCGTACAACCCCGACAAGAAAGCGTACTCGATGCATTCGTACGCGATGGGAAGCTCCGGCGACTTTCCTCTCACGCCGAATGCCACCGGGTTCGTCTGGGTGATTCCCGCGGGGCCCGAAGCGACCATCCGGTACACGGCGACGGTGAAGGACGGGAAGTGGAACGAGGTTGGCGACTTCATGGGCAAGGACAAGCCTCCGGTCCGCTTCTTCGAGATGAATCTCGTGCGGGTCGGGAGCACCGACTGGCCGGCGGGGGGCGCGATCAGCGCGAAGTGACGTGCCTCGTGCCCCATGCCTGAACCACGCGCGGCATGCTCATCAGCGTGCTGTCGTCCGCGGCCAGCCGGGCCAGCTCCTGTCGATGGCTCGCCACGATCTCGCTCGTGGCAAGGAGCCTGTCCGAGTAATCCTGGGAATCGCATTCCGGGCGCCGCGGGGTCGGCTGCTAGGCGACGCGAAGTCTGCACGACCTCGGAGAAGAGCCGGACATAGGAATCGAAAGCGGTCGAGGCGGGCTCGCAGAAGTGACCCGAAAAATCGATGTCCTCGATGACGACGATGCCACCGGGACGCAGCGCGCGAAAGATGCACGACAGAACCTGAGCGCGGTCGGCGAGATAGGTGAGGAGAAACCGGGCGTAGATCAGGTCGTACGCGGCGGTCTCCTCCAGCACGCGCACGTCCCCCTGACGCAGCTCGACGTTCGAACCCGAGGGCAGCTCGGCGCGGCCGGCCGCGAGCTTGGACTCGTCGATATCGAGTCCGACCGCGCGGCCCGAGAGCCCGACGCGCCGGCCCAATTCGCAGGTGACGTCTCCCGCGCCGCAGCCGAGATCCAGACAGGTCGTCCCTTCGCGGAGTCCGGCGCGATCGAACAGATCACCCGTCGACGCGGCC
>JBDSFL010000109.1:0-6188 GCA_039919545.1 Thermoanaerobaculia bacterium
CCCCACGGCGCTCGGAACGCGGCCTACGCTGTTTGACACCAGCCTCCTAGGAATGCGATTCCGGGACTACTCGGCCAGGCTTCAAATGGGTACACTGGGGCCAATGGTCGCGCTTCGTTTCCGGGCCTCCATCGCGCGGGGCCTGGCTCCCGCGGTGCTGGCGGCGCTCCTCGGTCTCTCCTGTGCGCCGCGGCGCCCCACGACCGCTCCCCTCCAGGTCGCCGAAGTCGAGCCCGACGTGGCTCCTGGCGTGCGCCGCATCGGCGAATCGTGGGTTCGCCGCATCGGTCCGGGCACAGGCCTGCTGCTCGGGCGCTTTGCCGGCGAGGCCTACCCGCTGGGCCAGGCCATCGGCCGTCTCTGCCGTGCCGACATCGAGGCGCAGGAGCTGCACCTCGAGCGCCTCTTCGGCGCGATGAACCCCAGCCAGGTGATCCGGTGGGCTTTCCGCAATCTCTTCTCTTTCCGGCTCCGGAAGATGGATCGCACGATCGCCCCCGACCTCCTGACGACGCTGGCCGGCGTGGCCGACGGCTACGAGCCGCACACGCCCGAAGACAGCTGGACGGCCTACCGCCGCCTTCTCGGCATGCATGCCATCCACGAGGTCTCCCAGAGCTTCGTCGATGCGCCCTATCTTCAGTCGTTCTGCACGGGCTTTCTCGCCACGGGCTCGGCCACGCGGAACGGGGCCACGATTCTGGCTCGCAACTTCGATTTCGAGGGCGGCTCGATGCTCGACCGCGACAAGCTCGTCTCCGTCGTCGCGCCCACCGGCCAGCTCGCCTACCTGACGGTCGGATTTCCGGGAATGGTCGGCGTCGTGTCCGGCTTCAACAGTGCGGGAATCGGCGCCGCAATCCAGTCGATCGCGGGAGGAGAGACCGCCGACGTGGGCGAGCCGATGACGCTCGTGCTCGTCGACCTGCTGCGCAACGAGAGCACGTTCGAAGGCGCCGTGGAGCGGATCCGGCGGGCCAACGTGTTCGTGTCGGACATGATTTTGCTGGGCGACGGCAACACGGGACGCATCGCCGTGCTCGAGAAGACTCCCACGGCCTTCGCCATCCGCGAGATGGGCTCGAAGGGGTGGATCGGGATCAGCAACGAGCCGCAGGATCCGACCGTGAGGAGCCGCGGCCTCGCGCTTCCCATGGGAAGCACATCGCGGAGCCGCGAATCCCGGTTGACGTCCTTGCTCACGAGCACACCCGCGGGAACGCTCGACGTGCCGCGCGCCGTCTCGATCCTGCGGGACCATCGGAGCGCCGCGGACGTCGACCTCGGGCCGGGGAACCGGAACGCGATCAACGCGCTCATCAGCGCGCATTCAGTCGTGTTCGATCTCACGAATCGGCGCGCATGGGTGGCCGTCGCACCGAACACCCTCGGTGCGTACGTCCCCATCGATCTCGCCACCGTGCTGTCGGATCGCGGCGGCGCGTTCCTTGTCCCCTCCACGCCGATCCCCGCGGATCCCCTGCTCACCTCGGGCGGCTACGACCGCTACCGCGCCGCACGACGCAGCCTCCAGAAGGCACGAGCTCTCGGCATGCGCCCTGACACCGTCGAGAAGCTCGGCGCGCTCCCGCTGTTCGAAAGAGCCCACGCGCTGAGCCCCGATTTCGTGGAGGCGACCGCCCGTCTCGGCGAAGCCTTGGCGCGCTCGGGCGAGCGCGAACGGGCGCTCATGCTCCTGAATTCGGCCCTCGCGCACGAACCGGCGCCGGAACCGCTGCGCAAAGGGGTCGAGGCGCTCCGCGATGCGCTGCAAGGAAACCGCCCTCTCCCTCCGGCCGGAATTCTCCCGGCGCAGCTGGAGCCGGACGAGCTGATCGAGCTGAGTGACGCGCGGAACACCCCGTCGTCGCTGTTGCCACGCTAGAACTTCGGGAGGTTCGCCAGGAGTCTGCCGGAGGTTCGCTAGCCCGCTTCGGCCAGCACGTATCCCGTGCCGACGAAGCGAAAGACCGGACCCGACCCGAGAGACGCCAGAGGATCGGATTCCTCGAGGAGGTCGGGAACGACGTCTCCACCGTACGCGAGCACGGCACGCGAGGCCAGAGTCAGCGGGCGGCTCACCGAGACCGGGAAGAGCGCGGGCTCGGACGCCACGCTCAGGGCGACGGTTCCGCTGCCGAAAAGCTTCAGGAACGGGACGGCGATGTGCCGGCGAAACTCGAACGCCGGGTCCTCGCGGAAGCGAAGCGTCGATTCGAAGGCGAGCAGACGCCCCGGCTCGACGGAGAGGAACTCGCTCGCGAGCGATTTCAGGAAGGGCCGGCGGCCCCGGTCGACCAGCAGCAGCTCGCCGTCTCCGGAGGCGTGAATGAGCAGCTGCGACAGCGAGCCCACGAGTTGCCGGTCGACCTCGAAGGCGGGAGCCCCCTCGCGCCCGGTCAGGACGCCGCGACGAACCCAGACACCGCGGTGGCAGCTGGCGGCGAGAAATCCCCCCGCTTCGGTCCGGAAGGTCTCTGGTGCCGAGAGGGAAATGGCGTCGGCAGGAGCGGCGGACGGGCGGGTCGATGCGATCGCCCGCGGTGCGGCTCTGGGAGTCGCCTTCCCCGCGGTCGCGGCGCTCTGTTTCGGAGACGCCGCGGAGGACGAAGGTGTTTTCGATGAGACCGCAGGCGCAGCAACGGCGGGCGGAACGGCGGCTGCTGGAACCGCGGCCGGAGAGACCGCCACCGCATCGTCGACGACTTCAGCGTCGGAAGCTGGTGGAACCAGCGGAGCCAGAGCCGCGATCTGGCCGGTCTCGACCTGCTTGGCCGCCAGCGCACGCGCCCTCAACCGCTGCGTGACGGCTGGAATTGCGCCGGTTGCGTGATTGTCTTTCGGCGGAGGAACTCCCGTGGACTCCACGTCGGCGGCCAGAGCGGAGATCGCACCGGTCTGGAATCCATCGGACGATTTCGGCAAAGCCGCCACCGCGCCGGTCTTGAAACGGGCATCGGGAGCGCCTTCCGATTTTTCCGGAGGAGGCGGAGCGGGTAGCGGAATCTCGGCGGTCGATGCCGCGACCGGCTTGGCCGCGACCTTCTTCCCTTCGACCTGTTTGGCCTGCACCGGCTTCGCTTCCACGGTGTCAGACGGAGCAGCGATCGGATTCTCGGAAGGCTGCGCGGGTTCGACGGGCGCCTCGAGCGCTTCCGGCTTGACGATGGGAGCCGTCTCGGTGAGCTTCCGGCTGGCCACGGCGGTGCGCGCGGAACGCGAGATCGTGTCGTCCGCCGTGGAGCCCTCTTTCAGCTCGGCCCCCGCGAGGCGAAAGTGCCGCTTGGCCTCCGAGACGTTTCCGCCTTTCTGGAAGATCAGCCCCATCGTCAGGTGCGACTTCCGATGCGCGGGAACGATCTCGAGCACGCGCTGGAGCGGCTCCTGAGCCTCGGCATGGCGCTCGGTCTTGAAGAGGATCAAGCCGAGATTGAACAGCAGAGGGACCGAGTCGGGGTGCGAGCTCAGCAGCTCGCGCGTGATTCGCTCGGCATCCTCGTAGTTGCCGAGATGGAACAGGCTGAACGAAAGGTTCGAGACGACGTCGGGATCGTGCGGACGAAACTGCTGAGCCGCCTCGAACTCACGCCGCGCGCTGTCGTACTGCCCGCGCCGCATCTCTTCCTTGCCGCGATTGAGATGGAGCAGGAAAAGTCCCTGGTCGAAAAAAGTGCGCGTGCCGGAGGAATCGGAGGCCCAGGAGCTCATGACATGCCCGGTCGGGAAGCTACCGGCTCACCCGCCCGAGAAGCGGTCGGTCGCGGCGCACGGGGCTCCCGTTCGAGAAGAACGGGGCGCCGTCGATCTCGTGCACCTTCACGGGCGCGCTCAGCGGAGCCGAGATCCGGACGCTTCGAGGGATGCGGCTCACATGGGGAGCCGCGATCGTGCCGATGGCGCCGGTGGCCTCGGCAGACGGATTCACACCTCGAAACGTGCCGCCTATCGGAGTCCTGCTGCCGCTGAACGGCATCGAGGCAAATGCGACGTTCACGTTGCGTCCTTCGTAGGCGATCATCGCCCGGCGCACGTATTCGCGCGTCTCGGCATAGGGCGGGATCCCGGAGTACTTCGTCACCGCGCCCGCTCCTGCGTTGTAGGCCGCGAGCGTGAGCGGGATGTTGCCGTTGAAAACCGCCAGCAGCTCAGCGAGATGCTTCACCCCGCCCCGGATGTTTTCCGTGGCGTCGAACGCGTTGCCCACGCCGTAGCGCCTCGCCGTGGCGGGCATCAGCTGCATGAGCCCGCAGGCTCCCTTCTTGGAGAGAGCCCTCGGGTTATAGGCGGACTCGATCAGCATCACGCTCTTCACGAGCATCGGATCGATTCCTTCGCGCCGCGAGAAGGCCTGGATCGTTTCGTCGAAGATCGTCGGAGCGTTCTTCCGATCGACGAGATACGCATCGCTCGGAATGTGGCCTCGCGAGATCCAGCCGCTCCCGACGTCGTTGGAGATGGTGACCTTCCCGTCGCCTCGCCGGATCAGATGCACCGCGCCCTGCACACTCGACGATGACGCCATCGACGCCACGAGGGATGCCCCGACCAGGAAGGCTCGCATTCGAACGGCGGTCATTGGGCGAAAGTATAGTCCTCGTCAGTCAGTCATGGCCAGTCGTTCCCGGATACGGATCACCCCGGCGGCGAGCGCCGCCTCGATCTGCCCCGCATCTTTTCCACCGGCCTGGGCCAGGTCGGGCTTTCCGCCTCCGCGTCCGCCGACGATCGGAGCCATCACCTGGGCCAGCTCGTGGGCCGAGACGCGCGCGACGACATCCTCGGTCACGGCGGCGAGCAGGGTCACCTTGCCCTCGGATTCGGTCCCGAGCAGGACGATTCCCGATTTCAGCTTCCCGCGAAACGTGTCCGCGAGGTTCCGCAGCTCGTTGACGGGCAGAGACGGCACGCGGCGCGACAGCACCTTGATGCCGTTGATCTGCAGGATGTCGTCCGCATCGGCACCCTTGCCGCTGCCGCCGGCCGACACGCTCGCGACCAGAACCTTCAGCCGGCCCAGCTCGCGCTCCTGCTCCTTGAGGCGCACCAGGGTCTCGCGCCAGCGAGCCGCCAGCTCTTCTGGCGGCGCTTGCAGGCTCTCCGAGAGCTCGGCCAGAAGCTCCTCGTCGCGGCGGAGGCGTTCCACCGCATTCAACGAAGTGGCTGCCTCGATGCGCCGCACGCCCGCGGCGAGCCCGCGGTCCGAGAGGATCTTGAACGCGCCGATCTCGCCCGTGCGGTTCACATGGCAGCCGCCGCACAGCTCGGTGGAGAAACCGGGGACGTCCACCACGCGCACACGCTCGCCGTACTTCTCGCCGAAGAACATCGCGGCGCCCTTCTCCTTCGCCTCGTCCATCGACATGACCGCCTTGGAAACGGGCTTGTCGCGCAGGACCTCGCGGTTGACGAGATCCTCGATCGCGACGAGCTCTTCTTTCGTGGGGGGCCGCGAGACGGCGTAGTCGAACCGGAGCCGTTCCGGCGAGACGAGAGAGCCCATCTGGCGAGCCGAATCGCCCAGCACCTGTCGGAGCGCCGCATGCAGGAGATGGGTCCCGGTGTGGTTTGCCTGCGTCTTCCGGCGCAGCCATTCGTCCACGTGCAGGTCGACCGCCGTACCTGTTGCCAGCGTTCCCGCGCTGACGCGAATCCGGTGCTGAATGAAGCGTCCGTTGATTCCCTTGCGGACCTCCAGCACGTCGGCGCTGCCATCGGGCCAGGTGAAGGTGCCCAGGTCGGTGACCTGGCCGCCCCCCTCGGGATAGAAGACGCTTCGATCCGTGATGGCAAAGCCCTCTTGCGACGTTTCGAGCGCCGGCACGGGTCCGCTCACGGTGCCGTCGGCGCCGGTGCGGAACAAGGCCAGCACGCGCGCCCCCGCGAGGTCGATGAAGTCGTCCTCGGGGTAGCCGCGAAACTCGGTGGCCCAGGCGGGATCCACCGCCGCTTCGGGCAATGCGCTCTCCCCCGCCTCGAACTTCGAGGCGCCCTTGGAGCGCTCGCGCGCCGCGGTCATCTCCTTCTCGAAGCCCGCGCGGTCGACCGCGACCCCTTCGTCCTCGGCCAGCTCGCCGATGAGCTCGAGCGGGATCCCGAACGTGTCGTAGAAGCGAAAGATGGTCTCGCCCGAGAGAGACGACTCGCCGCGGCGGCGCAGGTCGGAGATCGCCTCGCCCACACGGTCGGCT
>JBDSFL010000124.1:0-3508 GCA_039919545.1 Thermoanaerobaculia bacterium
AATAACCGCTCGGGATCTCACGCTGGAAATGGCCGATGCGCCACGGACCCGTCACCGGAAGTCGGGCGAGAAAAGCATCGGTGTGGCCCAGGACGTCGATCAGGCCGACCCTCGGTCCGCCGTAATAGCCGAGCATGCCGATGTTGGAGGCGAGGGCCACGATTCCTCCCGGAGAACGCTCGGCGCGTCGACGGGCGTCGATCCCTCGGATGCTCCACATGTGCTTCGAAGGACCATTCGTGAGCGAGAGGTTCCGCAGGTCGTTCGTCGCCGCGTAGTAGCTCTTCTCGTCAGCGATGCCGGTCTCCTCGAAGCCGGCCGGGAGATCTCGGTTCGCGAGACAGAACACCACGAGTGTGACGGCGGCGGCTCCGAACAGGATTCGGGTGCGAAGGACGTTCGAGGCGCCTTCCAGAAAACCCGAGGCGACGACGCCGATCAGGATGCTCGAAGCGAAGACCGGGATCAGGAAGAAACGTCCGGCCATGAAATCGCCGCCCACCCGCATGACGTAGACGATCAGCAAGGCGATTCCAGCCAGCCAGCCGATGAGAAGGCCGGATTGCTTCGAAAGATTTCCGGTATCGATCGAGACAGCGACCGGCTTTCGGATCGAGGCGAACAGGAACAGCGCTCCGGCCAGCAGGGCGAAGACGACGATCGCGGCCGACACGGGGTCACGACGGATGAGGTCCACGGCGTAGAGGAGCCCCTGGGTGAAATACGAACGTGCGGGAATGCCGGTCGCGAGCCGCATGTAGTAGGTGTTCGGAAAAGGGAATCCGTAGTAGAGGAAGCAGAAGGCTTGCCAGAGAAGGAAAGGAAGGCCGCCGACGAGCCCCGAGAGAAGGACCCGTCGAACGGGAATCCGATTCCGCAGGATGAAGGCGATCAGCGGCGGAACGAAGAAGACGGGAAGGTCTGGCCGTGAGAGCGCGCCGAGCGCGGAGATGAGCGCGAGCCGGGTCAGCCGGACATCGGCGGCTCTTTCGGAGCGGTCGTCCAGGAGCTCGACAGCAAAGGCGGCGACCAGAAAGACGCTGAGCGGCGTCTCCAGGCCCGAGATCATGAAATCCGTGTAGCTCTTCGAGAAGAGGAGAGGGAAGAGGATCACGCCGGCGACGAGATCCCATTCGCGCATTCGCCTGAAGAGCAGGATCCAGGTCGCCAGCACGAAGAAGGCTCCCGTGAAGAACGTGGCGAAGAAGACGTTTCCCGAAACGAGGTACAGCGGAAGGTTCAGGAAGATCCAGAGGGGATTGGTGATGGCGTTGACGCGTTCGTAGACGTTCCAGCGCAGACCGTAGCCGTGGAGGAGGTTGTCGAGCATCCGGAACCCGATGTACGAATCCTCGGCGAGCCAGGCCTTCCAGACGAGTGTTCCCACGATGCCGGCGAACGCGACGCCGATCGTCGGACGGCGCCATCGTCGAGAAGGGTTCACGTCCATTCGGCGGTCGCACCTGAATAGATCGCGATGGCCCTGCGGATCCCGTGCTCGAGCCGGATCGAGCTCCGGAAACCGAGCATCTCCTGCTTCGTCGTGTCGCCACCGCGGGCGAAGACGCCTTCCGGCTGCTGCGAGAGGCCGACCACGTGCGGGTCGTAGCCGCAGGCGTTCGCCGCGAGGGAAGCGAACTGCTTGAAGCTCGTCAGGAGGCCCGTGGAGAGATTGACGGCGCCCGCGTCCTGGATGGCGTCCATCGTGGCGAGGACGCCCGCGAGGCAGTCGTCGATGTGAATGAAGTCACGCATCTGGTCGCCGGTGCCCCAGACCTCCAGCGTCGCCGCGCCCACGTTGGCCATGGCCCGCTTCACCAGGGAAGGGAAGGGATAGGTGTCGTCCTGATCGGCGCCGTAGCCCGAGAAGGGACGGTAGACGACGGACTCCAGCCCGTGATGCTGGAACGCGAGCCTGGCGAGGTACTCACACGTGAGCTTCGCCCAGCCGTAGGTCAGGTCCGGGCGTCCGATGTCGCCGTCGAAGTCGATCATCTCTTCCTTGAGCAGCACGTGATTTTCTCGGGTCTGGAGCCTCACCGGATAGGCCGCGCTCGAGCTGAAGCAGATCGTCTTCTTCGGGCGGGCTCTGCGGGCCCATTGCCAGTAGTCCGAGTCGATCGCGAGGTCCTCGGCGACGGCCAGAGGATTTCGTTCGATCATCAAACGGCCGCCCACCATCGCGGCCAGGTGGATCGCCAGATCGAAATCGGTGTCGGACTCGTCGCGGAAGAACGCACGGCAGTCGTTCCTGTCGAACCGGAAGCGTTCGAAGTCGAAGGGTTGAAAACCGCCGGACCAGCCCGCGTCCGGAGCGACCGCACCCGTGCCGGGCGCGAGGCGATCGACACAGGTGACGGCGTCTCCCGCTTCGAGGAAGTGCCGGACGAAGCGACGTCCGACGAACCCGGCGCCGCCGGTGACGAGGACTCTACGCACGGTCGAAATGTCTCCGATAAAGCTCGAACGCGCGGATGGAGCGCTCGGGAAGGAAACGAAGCAAGGCGTCGGGATCACCAGGCAGAGCCTTGACGATCTCGAGGTTGTGCTCGTAGCCAAGGAATTCCTGCTTCATGTCGCGGGTGAGGTCGTGAACGTTTCTCTCCTGAAAAACCGACGCCTTCCCGTAGACGACGGCGAACCCCTTCGCCTGCACGTGGTACGAGGCCCAGATGTCGTCCATCCGGCCCACGAAGGGAAACAGAAAGTAGTGCGGGAGCACGGCCGCCGAGAGGAACGTGTTCTGTGAATTGAAGGGGGACAACCGGTTCGAGGAGATCGGAAAGCAGTCGGGATCGAAAGTACAGCTGGGCGCATGCTCCATGCGGCAGAACGCGTCGATGTCGGGGTCGCCGTTCCAGAAGTCGGCCTGCACATCGGCGGTGATCACGCGGCGGCTCTTCCGCGAGTAGTCGCGCGTGGAAAGGAGCTGCAAGGGAAACCCGCGATGCCAGAGCGCCTTCTCGTTGGTGGCTCCCACGGGATCGAACGCCGGATGAGGCGTCTCGTAGAAGTTCGTCTCGACCGCTCGGCCGAGCATCAGCTCGGTGCCCCATCCCGGCTCCGGGATGTTGTCGTCGTCCACGACGGCGACGACGTCCGCTCCCCGATCATGCGCGTAGAGCAGACCCAGGCTCCGTCTCTGGATGCAGTTCCAGCCGATCGCATCCGAGAGCTCCCTGTCGTAGGCCTCCTGCTCGGCCGGAGGCACGTAGGTCCCGCGTTCGAGGCGATAGTCGGGGGGAGTCTTCAGATCACCGATGACGACGAGCTCCCAATCGGGCATCTGCTGAAAGCGGCGAACGGCTTGGGTGACCGGGTTGATGGTCGTCGTGACGATGACTTTCTTCATGATCGCTCTCGTGTTGCGGCCCCCGGCACCAGAGGCCCTTCGGGCCGAGGCGCGGCGTCGTGCCGGAGCAAGTTCCTGCGTGCCATGAATCGGACACGCAGACCGGTGAGCACGTACTCGAAAGTCGCCGCCAGGGTGTTCTGGGAAACGCCCTCG
>JBDSFL010000157.1:0-6797 GCA_039919545.1 Thermoanaerobaculia bacterium
GCCTGTCGTTCAGGATGGCGATGGTGTTGTGGTTCTGCGAGCCGCCGTACTCGAGGTCGTAGCCGGTGCGCTCCTTCGTCAGCCACTCGCCCTTGCGGTAGAGCTCGAACTGGTTGCCGTCTCCGAACTGATGGTCTACAGAGTTGAAGCTCAGCTTGTATGTGAACCACGAGGCCGAGGGCGTCCACGAGGTCCGCGACAAGAGGCGGCCGAGGCCGGGAGCGAAGTGCGTCAGCGGAAGCTGCGGCCTGGGGTCAGCGGCCTGCGCGGCGCTCGGATCGAAGAGCATGAAATAGAGGATCGAATTCTGGAAATAGCCGGACGTCTCGAACGCGCGACGGGTCAGCTCGGCCGCGCCTCCGGGAGCGATCGTCGACTGGATGAACCGCGAGGAATCGCGGCGTGACGTGTTTCCGAGGCTGCCGTCCAGGATGCCGAGCGGGCCGAAGAGGCCGATCATGTCCTGGGCCAGGTAGTGCTGGCCGCTCCCGAACCAGGCCGGCAGGTAGACGGAGCGATTCTCGGCGGCCGAACGCGAGGGCGCCGGGCTGAGCGAGTGAAGCATGGCCGAGACGACCTCGTCCCAGAAGGGGTTCCCGGACACCGACGCCTGAGGACCCTGCGCCCCGACGCCATCCTCTCCGGCCGTGCGCAGGGCGAGCATCAGCTGAGCCGCGAAGCCGAACGTCTGCGGAAAGTACTCGAAGCCTTCCGGCCCGAGGCCCCCCTTCCCAACCGTCTTCACAGCGCGATCGAAGATGTAGAGCCAGGCGCCTGTCGCGTTGCCGAGCGCGCCGCGCAGGGCGCCGTCCGCGTCATCCCCCGCGTCGAGCGCCATCGCCATCAGACCGATATTGCGCATGTGCGCGGTGAAGTAGTTGTTCAAGGCCCAGCGCAGCTTCGGCGTCTCGTCAACGAGTCTCGGGTCGTTCACGACGCCCATCGGCTCGGGGTGGTCGTGGCCGGTGATGGCCGCGTTCTTGTTCTCCTCGATCCATCGCAGGAAGACGGTGCGGATCTTCGCCTTGTCGTCGGCCGAAAGGCTCGCGTAGATCCAGTCGGCGGTGAGCGCAAAGGCCTCGCCGTGCCAGCGCGACCTGTCGTTCGTGGAGAACTCCGGGTCGCGATACGGCTGTCCCGCAGCCGCCCCCGGCAGGGCCTTTTCGATGACGTACATCAGCAGGACGCGCGCACGGCGGGCGTAGTCCGCCCGCTCGGTCTCCACGGGCGAGACGAGCGACAGGAACGCGAAGAGCTCGGCGTACATCTCCGCGGGCTCATCCACGAATGCGTTGGAGCCATTGGTGGCGTCGCTGCCGGGAACCTCGCCGGCGTCCATCGAGGCCTTCGCTCGCGTGCCGAGCCGCCCGAGGCCGTCCCGATAGACCGGGTTCGCGTCCGTCGCCCAGTCCCTCAGGCGCGGAACGTCGGCGGACGTGAGCCACAGGCGCGGGTGCGACGTGACGGGTTGCGCGAGCGCGTCAACGACCGGCAGAAGCGTCGTGAGGATCACGGCGACCGTGGCGAAAGGAACGGTGAGGAACGAGGTGCGGAGGTGGCGTGATGTGAGCATACGAATAGGAATACGCGGTACGCGACCGGAACAGGACAGACCTCTCGATGCCCTCGGCTCGCGACTGTGGCACCCTTTGGCGATGGACGTGGCCGGGTCCCCGATCACCGAAGCGCTGTCCGCCGCCCGGGGGGGTGATCGTGAGGCCTTCAACGCGGTGTTCTCGGCCGTCCACGCCGAGCTGCGGCGCCTCGCTCGCTCCCAGAGATATCGCGTCGCACCCGATGCGACGCTCGACACCACCGCCCTCGTTCACGAGACGTATCTGAAGCTCGCGCATCCGGCGAATCTCGGAGCCGCGGACCGCGCCCACTTCTTCGCGCTCGCGGCGAAGGCCATGCGGCACATCCTCATCACCTCGGCGCGAAAACGGTGGGCGCAGAAGCGTGGAGGCGGGGCAAGGGGGCAGCCTCTCCCGGAACCTGGCGAGGAGGTACGGCTGAAATGGGCGCCAGCCCTCGAATTGCCCGAGCTCCTCTCGGTTCACCAGAGCCTGGAGCGGCTCGAGAAGATCGATCCCGACCTCGCCCAGCTCGTCGAGCTGCGCTTCTTCGCCGGACTCACGGAAGAAGAGATTGCCGATCAGCGCGGCGTCTCTGCCAGGACGGTGCGACGGGACTGGAGAGCGGCCCGGGCGTTTCTACTGAACCAGCTCCAGACGGCCCCCGGCTGACGCGTGGCGAATCTGCAGGACAGCTGGCAGGCGATCCGGCCGGTCTTCGACGAAGCGATGCAACGGGCCGGCGCGGACCGGGCGGCGTTCGTCGAAGCGGCCTTCCCCGGAAACGACGCGCTCCGGAAGGAGCTGAGGGCGCTCGTCGCGGCCGACGGCGCCTCCGGAGGAATGCTGGACGCGCCCGCGATACCGGGAGAGCTCTTCGCGGATCTCGACGACGAGACTTCTGCGGTGGCCGCAGGCGCAACGCTGGGGCCGTATCGGCTGCTCCGCGAGATTGGCTCCGGCGGAATGGGGACCGTCTATCTCGCCGAGAGAAGCGACGGCGCGTTCACGCAGCAGGTGGCCATCAAGGTCCTGCGGCCGGGCATGGACGGGGAGGAGAGCGAGAAGCGTTTCCGCCAGGAGCGACAGATCCTGGCGCGGCTCGAGCACCCCGGCATCGCACGTCTGCTCGATGGGGGCACCGCCCCGGACGGGAGGCCGTATCTCGTGATGGAGCTCGTCGCGGGCGTGCCATTCACGGACTACTGTGACGAACGGAAGCTCGCCGTGGCGGAGCGTCTGACCCTATTCCTCCAGGTGACGGACGCCGTGCAGCTCGCGCATCAGAAGCTGATCGTCCATCGTGATCTCAAACCCTCCAACATCCTCGTGACCGCGGAGGGTCGGGTGAAGCTGCTCGACTTCGGCATCGCCAAGCTTCTCGAAGACTCGGAGGATGGCTCCCTGACGTGGACCGGACGACAGGTTCTGACTTTGAGTCACGGTTCCCCGGAACAGGTCCGGGGAGACCCCATCTCCACCGCGAGTGACGTGTATTCCCTGGGCGTTCTGCTCTACCAGATCCTCAGCGGAAAGAGTCCTTACCGTCCCTCTTCAGGGTCGCGAGCCGCCCTCGAACGTGCGGTGCTCGAGACAGATCCATTTCCGCCTTCGTCCTGCCGCGAGCTCTCTCAGGACCTGGACGCGATCGTCCTCAAGACGCTTCGAAAGGAGCCCGCCGAGCGTTATCCCTCGGTCGAGACCCTCGCGCAGGATGTGCAGCGCTATCTGGACGGCTGGCCCGTGGCGGCCCGGCGCGGAAGCCTCCAATATCGCGCCACCAAGTTCGCGCGCCGTCACGCGCTGAGGCTGGCCGTCACCGGGCTCGTCCTCACGATCGCCGCCCTCGCGGCCGTTTTTTCCGCCCGACGGCTGGCTCGGGAACGAAACGTGGCGCAACGGGAGGCCGAGAAGGCGTTCGTCCTGACCGATTTCGCGTTCTCGATGATCGAGAGCGCATCCGAGGGCCCCGGGAGAGATAAGCCAGCCTGGCTGCCGGCGGCCGGACTTCAGGCGCGTCGGTACCTCCGTGTGAATCCCGAGGTCGGCGCGGCCATGCTGCGCGACGTGGCGCGGCTGCACATGGCCAGGAAGGAGCTCGGCGCCGCCGCGCGCCTGCTCGACGAAGTGCTGGCCGCGCAGGCGAAGATCGCAGGCCTGAGCCCCTTCGAGACTGCCGAAACCCTTCGGACGCTCGGCAAGCTCGCGAGTCTCCAAGGTGAACCGGAGAAGGCCGCGATGGAGTACGAGAAGGCCCTTCGACTCTTCAAGGAGACCTTGCCCGACGAAGGCGGACGCGCCGCCAACACCATCATCGATCTCGGCAACGCGTTCCTCACTCTGAACCGGCTCGACTCGGCTGCCGAAGCGTATCGAAAGGCCATCACGCGGATGGGAGCGAATGATGCAGATCCCCAGTGGGGCCGCGCCCGAAACAACCTCGGCATCGTGGCCATGCGCAGGCGCGACTGGCCGGAGGCCGCGCGGCTGATGGGCGAGGCGCTCCCCAACGTGGAGCGAAGCCTCGACGACAACGACGTCGAGCTGGGCGATGTGTTCGTGACCTATGCCTCGGTGCTCCAGCATCTCGGCGACCGCACCCGATCGCGCTCTTTCGCCAAGCGCGGCCTCGTCATCTACGAACGAAGGCTCGCACCAGGAGACCCGAGGATCATCGAGGCCCGCGAGCTTCTAGAGCCCACCCCCCGCTGATCCCGCCCCGACCTTCGTCACCTCGCCGCAGACGAGGAATTCGTCTCTGGTCGTGACCTCCGGGTGACCGTGAGCAGCGCAATCGAGAGGAATCCCAGCACGCCGCAGACAACAAATGCGATGCGCAGCCCGAATGTCTGAGCGAGCACGCCGATGAGGAGCGGCCCGAGCATGTCCCCAAGCTCCTTGAACGAACCGGCGGCGCCGAGCGTGGCGGCGATCCGATTTTCGTCGGCGAGCTTGCTCACCATCGCGTCCGTGTTCGTCCAGACGGTGCCGACACCAAGCCCGCCGATCACCGCGACGCCGATGAGGAGCGCCCCCGTCGTGAACGGGATCAGGGCGACGCCTGCCGCAGAAAGGACGAGGCCGCCGAAGATGACCCGGATCGGGTCCCTGCGGTCGGCAAGGTTCCCGGCGAGCGGCTGCACGAGAAGGTACGAGAGCGTCGATGCGCCAATGATGAAACCGTTCTGCAGCTGGTCGTACCCGAGCGTATTCAGATAGACCGGGAGGAAGCCGAAGAGGATGCCGACGAGGAACATGTTCACGACGATGATCAGGTACCACGGGAGGAGCGTGCGGTTCTTGAAGACGGAGAGGAACTGCCTGATGGAAAAGTCCCCATCGTCGTCATCCTCGAAATCGGCCGACGCAGGAACTTTCGGGAGCGTGAGGGAGAGCAGGAACCCGAGGACGCCGATCGCGAAGCAGGCGAGGAAGATCATGCGGAAGCTCGAGGCCCAGACGATCGCGCCGCCGACGATCGGACTCAGCACGTAACCCGCGCCCTTGATCGCGTTGTAGACGCCGAATGCCTGCCCGCGCGACCGGGGAAAGTACGCTGCGACCAGCGCCGCCGAGACGATGGACAGCGCTGCAGCGCCCATTCCCTGAAGCAGCCGGACGACCAGGAGGAGGCGCGGATCAACGGCGAAGAATCCGAGCGAGGCGAGCGAGAACACGGCGAGCCCAGCGAGCATCGTCGGCTTCATTCCGCTCCGGTCGGCGATGAAGCCAAAAACCGGCTTCGCGATGATCTCAGCGAAGTCGTAAACCGCGATCAAGAGACCGATCATCGCGAGCCCGATCCCGACCTGCTTTGCGTAGACGGGGAGATTCACCGCGACGACATGCGCGCCGAAAGAGGTGACGAATGCGACAAAGCCGAGCACGAAGAGCGTCCAGCGGGGGAACCGTAGCCGGGTCGAAGTCGAGGTCATTGCAGACATCCTATCTGTCGTGACGCGGTGCGGACGCTATGCTGTCGTTTCGTCAATTCAGCGGTCAATCGAGAGCAGCGCGCGAGGCATCTTGACGCGTCTGAAGACGAGCATCATGATGCTTAAGTGCGGACGACTCTCACCCTGGACGACGATCTCTCGAAGAGCCTGAAGGACTACGCGCAGCGGACGCGCGCCTCGTTCAAGGTCGCGTTGAACACCGTGCTGCGGCGCGGGCTTGCGGCTCAGGATCCCTCGAGGAAGCCGTCCCGGCGGTTTCGGGTCGAGCCGCACGCCGGTGGGTTCAAACCGGGGATCGACGTCGCGAAGCTGAATCAGCTCATCGACGAGATGGAAACGGGCTCGTTCGTCCGCGGGCATCGGCGAAAAGGGTGATCGTCCCGGACGTGAACCTTCTCGTCTACGCCTACAACAGCGACGCACCCTTGCACCGGGTCTCGAAGCTCTGGTGGGAGAGCTCCCTCAACGAAGGAGCTTCGGTCGGCATCCCGTGGGCCGTCATCTGCGGGTTCGTTCGATTGATGACGCATCCGTCGGTGCTGGTGACGCCCTTACGGCCCGAGAAGGCCCTCGCTCACGTTCGAAGCTGGCTCGAGCTCCCCAGCGTCCAGACGCTGGATCCAGGGCCGCGTCATCTCGAGATCTTCGACACGCTCGTCCGATCCACAGGCGTTGCGGCGAATCTGACCACCGACACTCATCTCGCGGCTCTGAGCATCGAGTACGGGTGCGAGCTTCACTCGAACGACACGGATTTCTCGCGTTTTCCCGGGCTCAGGTGGCGAAATCCGCTGGAGAAAAGACGGGCAGTACGCTGACGAGACCTTCTCTTTTTCTGTCCCGGGCCGGCGCTCTGGCCAGCATCGAGCGCTCGACGAATGGAGAGTCGAAAAAGTTCGACGACCCGATGCAGAGAATTCCCTGTGCGGGGCACATAGTCCGTTCCGCGTCAGACGATCACGCGCTCATTCGGCGGCGCCGCTGCGGGCCGTTCCACCCCAGGCGCTTCGAGGCTGAGATCCTCGCCGCGCGACCTTCTGCGGGGAGGCTGAAGTAAACCTTCGGGTGGCCTGGGCTCGACTCGTGCCCGATCAGCAGGCGGCTCTCCGGCTCGCCTGCGGTCACCAGCAGGCGTCCCTCCCGTTCGCCGGCGGCGATCGGCGCGACGTCGAACACCAGCGCGACGAGCGCGTGCTCGCCCGGACGCAGCGGCTGCGAGAGGTCGCCCAGCCCCGCGTGCGCGCTTTTCCACGCGGACCCGCCCTCC
>JBDSFL010000158.1:0-3376 GCA_039919545.1 Thermoanaerobaculia bacterium
GAGAAGAGCTCTTCGCCAAGCTGAATGAGCGCTCGTAGCGTCTCCTACTTCGCAGACGCCCGTCGCGAGGTCGTCGATGCCTTCAACCGGTACTTTGAGCGCAGCCCGCAGGCAGCCGCTGCTTTCCTTCATGAGATCGATCGCGCGGTTGCGCTGATCGCCGAGGCGCCTGAGGTTTGGCCTGCCTTCGAGCGAGAGACTCGGCGCTACGTCCTCCAGCGCTTTCCGTTCAGCGTCATCTACCGCATCCTTGAGAGTAGTTCCTGGTTAGGGGGGGTTCGTTAGGCGTCGCTACCTATCAAGGTGAGGACCTTCGCTCTGACTTCTGCAAGCGTCGCAGCAGGAACGCGGGAGGCGTGCTCAGCGTTGCGAGCGCGCCAGTCGAGGCTCTTGATCTGATCTGCGAGGATGACGCCCTCGACCGGGCATGATGCAGGCAGAAGGACCTCGAAGGGGTATCCCTTCGACTGCTTGGTGATTGGGCAGAGAAGCGCCAATCCAACCTTGCTGTTGTAGGCGCTCGGTGAAAGTACCAGCGCGGGACGCCGGCCAGCTTGCTCATGGCCGACTTGTGGAGTGAACGTGAGCCAGACGATCTCGCCGCGATCGGGTACGAATGTCACTACCATGCCTCGTTGCCGACTGGGTCCGAGGTGTCGACCTCGCGGTGGACGTTGTCTGCTGTGACCGCCGCCAACAGGTCCTCGAGGGAGTAGCGAGGAACGGCGATGGGCCTGATCACAAGCTCGCGCTGCGCGAGAAGTAGGTCGACGTCGCTGTCTTGACGAAGACCCAGTTCCTCAGCGAAGGGCCGAGGGACTCGGATCGCCAGGCTGTTTCCCCACTTCTGTACCTTCGTTCGCATCGCCCGCCCCCCTCCTTGTAGATACAAAGAGGATACCCGCCCTCTTAGGAAGCGGCAAGCCAGCCGCCGACCACGCGGCCCCGCAGTTGGTTCTCGCTTGCGAGCAGGGGGGCTCAGATGCTCACGAAGTTCGCATCGCCGACTACCACTGAGGAAACCCATGATCCCTGAAGAACGCATCCCCACGCATCCTGGCAAGATTCTCGACGAGGAATTCCTCCGGCCGCTCGAGCTAACGCAAGTCGCGCTTGCGACTCATCTCGGTGTGCCAGTTCAGCGAATCAACGAGATCGTGCGAGGCAAACGCGGCGTCACCCCCGACACGGCGTGGCTATTCGCGCAGGCTTTCAGGACTTCCCCCGAGTTCTGGGTCAACCTGCAGTCGAACTACGATTTGGCCGTTGGTCGCCCTCAGAAGGTGATCCTTCCGGTCCGCCGTGGTGCCGGTTAGGGGTCTGGCGCGCAGGCTTCTAGCCCCTCGCTGTGCGGAGCCGGTGCAGCGGCGCCATCCCGCCTCGACTACTCGTCCTCGGCAACCGCGCGTGTCACCGCGGCGTCGAACAGGGGGAGCAGAGGCGAGGCGTGAGCGGAGAGGTAGGCGCGGCAAGCCTCGACGTCGAGCCCGGCCTTGACCAGCTCGACCACGTCCGTTCGATCCTTGAGGCGAGGCGATTTCAGCTTCATGTAGATCAACGGCGGCGCGGCGATCATCGAGCCCGGCTCCGCGACGAGCGCCGCCGCCAGGAAGGGCTCGTGGGGCTCGGGCGCGATGAAGTCCACCGCCACGTGGTGGACCTGGAAGGGAACCCCGGAGCGCAAGGTCACCAGACCGCCGGCGTGGTGCTCGAACGCCTCCTCCCCGACCAGGAAGTCGACGTCCTTAGTGGCTCGGGGATATCCATTGGCGCCGACGGCGAGGCCGCCCACCACCACGTGGCGTACGCCGACTCGCTTCAGCGCTTCGGACGCGACGATCATCGCGTCGAGAACCTCGGAAGCGACGACACCCCTTAACAGGGACGGATCAGGCCTGTCCAGACGTCTCCTCACGGCCGGCGCGATCGAGAGGTGCGGCCGCGCGAGCATGTTGCAGTATGCCACGGGCCACCGTGGTCTGCCGACCAAACGGCCCCAGAAGGTATAATTCACTGTCGAAAGTCATACCAGCTGCCATGGAGTCGGACATGACAACGCGAGTAGGAACCAAAGGCCAAGTAGTCATCGACAAAGCGATCCGGGACCAGCTCGGCATTCAGCCGGGGTATCTGGCGATTCAACGCGTCGTGCAGGACCGCGTCGAGATCTCGTTCCTGCCGCCAGAGCATGAACGTTCGTTGCGGGGCGTGCTGGCCGGCTCGGTGCGCACCAACGTGGCCCCTGGGGAGGACTGGCACCATGCCGAAGAGGCCGCCTGGCGCCGCGCGGCCTGGGTCGCCGAGGGACGCGAAGGTGACTGATCCCTTCATCGACACCAGCGTCCTCGTCCGATATCTGACCGACGACCCGCCGGAGCTCGGTCAGCGCGCCGCAAGCTACATCGAGAGCGGTGATCCGTTCACCATCAGCGCGCTGGTTCTCGTCGAGACCGCCTATGTCTTGACGACCGTCTACGGGCTCGGTCGGGCACGGGTCGTCGACGTCCTTTCGGAGCTGGTGCAGCGGCGCAACTTGTCGTTGCTCCACGTCGCCAAGCCACTCGCCCTCCAGGCCTTGCAGCTCTGCCGTGGGTCCGCGAGGGTTTCTTTCGGCGACGCACTCACCTGGGCGCAGGCGCGGCAGGCCGGCGCCGACCGGATGCTCACCTTCGATCGCAGGTTTCCTGACGAAGGTCTCGAGCGCATCGGCTCGAAGCCATGGAAGGCCCCGCGAAACGCCGACTAACCGCTGGCGCGCCATGAGACGAAACAATTGCCACATGAGGGCCGCCGTGGCACGTCTTGGAAACTCCGGCAGACTCGTCATTCCGTCCGACATCCGCCGGGAGCTGGGCGTTCGAGCCGGAGACGAGACTCACGACCGAGCTGGCGTACGCACGGCAGAGCGCCGCGCCGCGACACAGCACCCGAGCTGCCCACTGTCGACTATTCGACGGTGACCAACTGAGTACCGACGAATTCCGCCTCGAGGCGTGGTTCGCCCTCTTCGGTGAGCAAAGAGACGACCTCTCGAAGGTTGGCGTTGAGCTCGTCGAGCGTTTCCGCCTGCGTGTGAGCACCCGGAAAACCGGGGATGTAGCCGAGATACAGGTCGGTGTCAGTGCATCGTTCGACTACGGCTGTGTAGGTCGTGCGCATATCGATCACAGATGGTCGGCGCCAGACGCGATGACGCCACGAAATCCCACCAGGGTGTTGCCCGCTGCGAGAAGTTAGGCGCCCACGCGCACAGTGTCGCCGGGGCAAATGGTTGCGAGTGCGGCGAGCGTGTCTGGGAGAAGAGGCTCGAGATCTGCGAATCGAGTGCTGGGTGCGAGGAGGATGACAACGCCAATGGCGTACTTCGAGAGACTTT
>JBDSFL010000178.1:0-2835 GCA_039919545.1 Thermoanaerobaculia bacterium
AGCTCGGCGTTGCAGCGACGCGGCAGGAGAACCACTCCATCACACGCCGCTGCGCCTTGATCTTGCCTCGCAAGCCCCATGCGTGCGATCCCGGGATTACTCGGACAGGCTCCTGGGGACTTACGCGTCTGCGCGCGGGCGAAACCGTAGAGCTTCAGCGAGATGCGGCGTGCCGATGCGGGCCGTACCATCGAGGTCCGCGATCGTGCGCGCGACTCGTACCACGCGCTGAAAGCCGCGCGCGGACAGATCCAGCTTCTCCACGGCGCGCTCGAGCAGCGTGCGCCCCTCGGGTTCCAGGGGCGCGTAAGTCCGGAGCTGACGCCCGCTCAATACCGCGTTCGTGAGGCGCGGATCGCCGGTCCTGGCCATCTGCAGCGCCCGCGCCGAGACCACCCGCGTGCGCACCGCGAGCGAAGACTCCGCGTCCTCGTCCGAACGGAAGTCCGTGGGGGGCAGGGCGGGCACCTCGACGTGCAGATCGATGCGGTCGAGCAATGGCCCGGAGACCTTTCGCCGGTAGCGAGCGAGATCGCGAGCGGCGCATGAGCATTCCCGGCGTTGATCGCCCCGGTACCCGCATGGGCATCCCCGCGTTGCCTTTCTGTCACGTCCAACTTACGGCCAAGATTCCCGACCACCGCTACCCGAAGGCGCTCTCCAGCCTGGGGGACCACCTACGCAAGCGCCGCCTCGATCTCGGCCTCTATCAGATGGATGTCGCGGCCAGAGTTGGAGCCGACACGAAGACCGTCACGAATTGGGAGCTGAATCGGACCGAGCCGGACCTCGCCCACCTCCCGGCCCTCCTCGCCTTCCTCGGCTTCGACCCCCGGCCCGAGGGACAGACCTTTGGAGAACGCCTCTACCGGGCGAGGACGGCGAAGGGACTCTCCCACCGCGACCTCGCCCGCCTCATAGAAGTAGATGAGTCCACGGTCTGGAAGTGGGAGGACGGGAGGCACCGGCCGATGGGGAGGCTTCTCGATCGGCTCTGCGAGGTGCTCCCGGAGACCGAGGACCGGGCTGGACAATTGGGCTAGGCCGGTCGCCCTCCATTACTCGCAGCGGCGATGCAGAAGAACTCGAACCGCTCCAGCGGCGCAATGAAGGTCAGCGCATCGGCGAGACAGTGCTCTTGGCCGGGAGACAGCTCGACCGGCCGGAACACGAGGGCGCGCTCCCGAGCGTCACCCGCCGTGAAGCGGACCACGAAGACGCCATCCACCGTGCGGCCGTCGTCGCGCGGGATGGAGAGTTCCAGGAGCGTGGCGGGGCTCGCGGCGTAGACCACGCCCATCACGCCCCCCGCCAGGGACCGTGGCGGGCATTCGCCTGAGCGGATGCGAAGAGGGTCATAGCGAGGGGGTCGAGGATGAGCGTGCCCTCGGTCGTCAGCGTGCGTTAGTCGCGCGCCTTGGCCTGGGAGCCGGTGAAGAGCGCGAAGAGCAGATCAAGCATCGGGGGTACCTCCTTCCATCTTGAGTTTCAGCGGGAGCCACGTCTCCGCCGCGTCGTAGTAGCTGAGGCTCGGCGTGAGGCTCGCCCCGGTCCCGCGCACGTGCCGCCCGAGGAGAGCGGCCGCCTCGTCCAAGAGCGGGGCGCGGAGACGCTCCGGGAGCGCCGGGGTCACGGTCATGACGAGGTGGAGCATGTCGTTCGAAACATCGAGGACGGTCAGGAGCTGGCCGACATCGACCACCTGCTGCCCGCTCTCGTCGGTGACTACCCTCCCGAACGAGGGGGCCAGGTCGCCGATGAGCGGGTCATCCACTCGCGCCTGGATATTCCAGACCCCGCTCCCACTCTGGGAGTACATGCAGTCGAAGACGAACACGAGCGGCGGATTCTAGCGCAGCTTCTCGCGCGCGGCTGTCGGTGGGATACTCCTCGACCGCTAGCGGTTCGGAGGTCGTCCATGCGAAGTCTCATTCCAGCCCGGCGCGGTGCGGCCCTTCACATGGTAGGGGCGACCAGGCGAGGCTCCGCGCGGGTGGTCCACCGGGACGATCCCTCACGGGGTGCCTCCGTCACGGTCGAGATTCTGAACTCCCCGGCGGCGCGTGCGTTTCGAGCCGAGGTCGAGCCGGACGGATTCTCGCTGGTGCACGTCTCGGGCGGGCCGTTCCCAGCCGGGCAGAAGGCGTGCGAGGCAGCGGCCCTCTCCGGCGTCGGCTTCGGGACCACGCGCCGCCCCCTGGAGGACTTCACCGCCGTCGTCCGGCGCATCGAGGGGCGGCTCGACACCTTCGATCTCCCCGGCGTGGCCGTCGCGGCGTCCCGCGCTGCCTGGAGCGCCCTCGGCTGGGATGAGCCGCTCGACGGGAAAGAAGACGAGCGCCTCTGGCCCCCAGCGTGAGCCGCCGTGCTGAACCTGAATGAACCGGATGCGTCGCCAGTGCACACGGCCCGGCGCGCTTACGGCAACCACCCCGAGTAAGGCGGCTCAGTGACCGCAACGCTCACGCGGTCCCGCGTGGCGGATTCCCAAGCTCCAGCGCGCGCACCGTTCGGCCCGTTGCCGCGTGCATCCCCGCGTTCCGTCGTTCCACGGTGAGGTCCGGCGTCTGCCCGCGCGTGAACCAGATCGGTCCATCGGGCGCGGCGAGCGCCCAGCCCCAGAGCGTGAAGGCGAAGAGGTCCTGGGCGTAGCTCCGGCGCGTGGCCTCGATGAGGGCCGTCAGGCGGCGGAGCGGCGCGCGGCCCGCCACGTCGTTCACGGTGACCCAGACCTCGACGCGCTCAAAGCCGGTGAGCTGCCGGAGCGTGTCGCCGAACTGGAGAGCGGCAGCCGTCTCCACCTTGCGCTCGATGAACCGCGCGACGGGCTCCGAG
>JBDSFL010000218.1:0-6357 GCA_039919545.1 Thermoanaerobaculia bacterium
GGTGGGCCAGCTCCCCCTCGGGCACGCTGAGGAATTTTTCGAGAGCCGCGCGCTCGAACGTGACTTCGGCGATCAGGCGGGCCTTGGCCTCGTGAGGATCGACGGAGGCGCGGATGATCTGGATGACGCGGTCGAGGTTCGCCAGCGCCACCGCGAGGCCGAGCAGGAGATGCGCGCGCTCCTGCGCCTTGCGCAGGTCGAACTTCGTGCGCCGGACGATGACCTGGCGGCGATGCTCGAGGAAATACCGGAGCATCTCCTTGAGCGGCAGGATGCGCGGCTGCCCCTCGACGATGGCCAGGAAGATGATGCCGAAGGAGCTCTGGAGCGGCGTCATCGAGTAGAGCTGGTTGAGGATGACCTGCGCGATCTCGCCGCGCTTGAGGTCGATGACGACGCGCATGCCGTCGCGGTCGGACTCGTCGCGGATGGCCGAGATCCCCTCGATGCGCTTCTCGTTCACGAGCGCGGCGATCTGCTCGATGAGGCGCGCCTTGTTGACCTGGAAGGGGAGCTCGCCGATGACGATCGACTCCTTGTCCCCCTTCTTGGATTTCTCGATCTCGGCGCGCCCGCGCACCTGGAGGATGCCGCGGCCGCTCTGGTAGGCCTCGAAGATCCCCTTGCGCCCGAGAATCGTCGCGCCCGTCGGGAAGTCCGGTCCGGGAACGACCTTGAGCAATTGCAGGACGTCGACGGTGGGATCCTCGAGGAGCAGGATCGCCGCGTCGCAGATCTCGGCGAGGTTGTGCGGCGGGATCTTCGTCGCCATGCCGACGGCGATTCCCTCGGATCCGTTCACGAGGAGGTTCGGGAAGCGCGCCGGGAGCACGGTCGGCTCCTGGAGCGAGCCGTCGTAGTTCACGGTCCAGTCGACGGTTTCCTTGTCGATGTCGTCGCCGAGCATCTCTTCGGCCAGGCGCGTGAGGCGGATCTCCGTGTAACGCATGGCGGCCGCCGAATCGCCGTCCACGGAGCCGAAGTTCCCCTGGCCGTCGACGAGCGGCTCGCGCAGGGAGAACGTCTGCGCCATGCGGACGACCGTGTCGTAGATGGCGCTGTCGCCGTGCGGGTGGTACTTGCCCATGACGTCGCCCACGATGCGGGCCGACTTCTTGTAGGGTTTGTTGTAGCGGTTCGACTGCTCCCACATGCCGAAGAGCACGCGGCGGTGGACGGGCTTCAGGCCGTCGCGCACGTCCGGAAGCGCGCGCCCCACGATGACCGACATCGAGTAGTCGAGATAGCTGCGCTTGATCTCCTCCTCGATGGAGATCGGAAATTTTTCTTCGATCGGCGGCGCCGGAGGGGCCGGTGGGCCCTTGGTCTCGTCGGTCATATGTCGAGGTTGGACACGTTGAGCGCGTTCGTCTCGATGAACTGACGGCGGGGCTCGACCGCGTCGCCCATCAGGATGGTGAAGATCTCGTCGGCTTCCACCGCGTCCTCGACGCGGACCTGGAGCAGGCGCCGCTTGGTGGGATCCATGGTGGTTTCCCAGAGCGTCTCGGGGTTCATCTCGCCGAGGCCCTTGTAGCGGCTGATGGTGAGACCCTTCTTGGCGCTCTCGAGCACGGCATCCACCGCGTCCGAAAGCGTGGCCAGCGATTCGATATCGCCGTTTTTCTCGAGCTGGTACGGGCCGTCGAGGAAGCCGTCCAGCGTGGCGGCCAGCTCGACCGCCTTCCTCATCTCGTAGCTGGTGACGAAGGTGCTGTCGACGATCCCCTTCTTGAGGACGCCGTTGATCTCCTGCGCGACGTGAATGGCGAAGCCCGCGTGCTCCTCGTCGGGAACGATCGCGAAGGATTCGACCACCGCCGAGAGCGCGGGGGCCGCGCGGTCGAGCCGCTCGCGCTCCTTGAGGGCCAGCGGATCCGCGAGGCCCTCGGCCACGAGCGTGCGCACGAAGGCCTCGGGAAAGCCGCGACCCGACAGGCGCCGCGTGAGGACGCGCCAGTCTTGCATCTCGGTGACGAGCTTGATGAGCTCGCCGGCCGTGGCGCTGCGCCCCGTGGCCTCCGTCGTCAGCGTGCGGTCGTTGCCGATGCGCGAGAGGAGGAAGCGGGCGTACTCCTTCTCGTCCTTGAGGTAGACCTCTTTCTTTCCCTCCAGCGCCTTGAAGAGAGGCGGCTGCGCGATGTACAGGTAGCCGCGCTCGATGGCGGCGCGCATCTGGCGAAAGAAGAACGTGAGCAGGAGCGTGCGGATGTGCGAGCCGTCCACGTCGGCGTCGGTCATCAGGACGATCTTGTGGTAGCGGATCTTGTCGGCCGAGAAGTCTTCCCCGATGCCGGCGCCGAGCGCCATGATCAAGGAGCGGATCTCGGCGAAGGCGAGCATCTTGTCGAAGCGCGCCTTCTCGACGTTCAAGATTTTTCCCTTGAGCGGGAGGATGGCCTGCGTGCGCCGGTCGCGACCCTGCTTGGCCGAGCCGCCGGCCGAGTCGCCCTCGACGATGAAGATCTCCGAGAGGGCGGGATCGCCTTCCTGGCAGTCGGCCAGCTTGCCGGGCAGACCCGCGCCGTCGAGCGCCCCCTTGCGGCGCACCAGCTCGCGCGCCTTGCGCGCGGCCTCGCGGGCGCGGGCGGCCTCGACGATCTTCTCCACGACGCGGCGCGCGACCTTGGGGTTCTCCTCGAAGTAGCTCGAGAGCTTCTCGTAGGTGACGGTCTGCGTCCAGGTCTTGGCTTCCTGCGAGACGAGCTTCTCCTTCGTCTGCGAGGAGAACTTCGGATCGCGGATCTTCAACGACACGACCGCGGTCAGCCCCTCGCGGCAGTCGTCGCCGGAGAGCGTCGTGTCTTTCAGGTTCTTGGTGAGCCCGCTGACCTCGGCGTATTTCTGGATCGCGCGCGTGAGCGCGGTCTTCAGCCCCTCGAGGTGCGTGCCGCCGTCCTTGTTCGAGATGGTGTTCGTGAAGCAGAAGATCTGCTCCGAGTACGCATCGTTCCACTGCAGCGCGACGTCGAGGCGTTCCTTGTTGGCGTCGAGCTTGGGATTGCCGCTGGGATCCTTCACGTCCGAGAACGTGATGACGGCGTCGTGGAGCGGCTGCTTGTTCTTGTTGAGGTGCTCGACGAAGGAGCGGATTCCCCCCTCGTAGCGGAAGGTGTGCTTCTTCTCGCCCTTTTCGTCCCTCTCGTCGACGACCTCGATCGTGACGCCCGAGTTGAGGAAGGCCAGCTCGCGCAGGCGCTGCGAGAGCGCGTCGAAGTTGTACGCCGCGACGGAGAAGATCTCCGCGTCGGCCTTGAACGTGAGCTTGGTGCCCGACTTGCTGCTCTTGCCGACTTCCTGGATCGGGCCCAGCGGCACGCCCTTGGAATAGCTCTGCTGCCAGACCTTGCCGTCGCGCTTGATCTCGACGTCGAGGCGGTCGGCGAGCGCGTTGACGACCGAGAGCCCGACGCCGTGAAGACCGCCCGACACCTTGTACGCGTTGTCGTCGAATTTTCCGCCCGAGTGGAGGTCGGTGAGGATGATCTCCAGCGTCTCGCGCTGATGCACGGCGTGGAGCCCCACCGGGATGCCGCGGCCGTTGTCTTCCACCGTCACGGAGTTGTCGGCGTGCACCCACACCCCGACGTGATCGCAGTAGCCGGCCTGCGCCTCGTCGATGGCGTTGTCCACGAGCTCGGTGACCATGTGGTGCAGCCCGGTGATGTCATCGGTGTTGCCGATGTACATGCCGGGCCGCTTGCGCACCGCCTCGAGCCCCTTGAGGAGCTTGATCGAATCGGTGCCGTAGGAATCGGCTTCGGGCGTGCGGCGCTGATCGGTGGCGCCGCCCGGCGAGAGCGTCACGCCCGAACCGCCCGGAGCCCCCGCGGCACCCGTGAGCAGGGTCGAGCCGTCCAGCGCCGCGGGCGGGAGGCCGGCGGGGTTTTCGTCCGGACGTTCGGCGTCACTCATGTCGCTCACGGGGTGGAGCGTGCGTACACGCTCTCCCGGGTTCGTCCGGCGCCGAGGATTCCCTCGCGCGCGAGGCGGCCCGCCTGCATGCGATAGATCCCCCCGGACGGAAACGGCAGTCCGCGCACGGCCTCGGGCCGTGCGGACGTGAGGAACAGCTGCCCGTCTTCGGGCAGGGCGTCGGCGAAGAAGGTCAGGACCTGCGGGTCCCATTCCGAATCGAAGTCGTCGAACGCGAGGATCGGCGTCTTGCCCAGCGCCTCGCGGACCAGCGTCATCTCGGCCAGGGTCCAGGCGAGCAGGAGCGTGCGGTTCTCACCCGAGGAGGCCTGCTCGACGACGGGACTGCTCTGGCTGGTGAGGATGAGGTCGTCGCGATGCGGCCCCACCAGGCAGCGGCCCGCGCGGCGTTCCTCGCTCTTGCGCGTGTGCAGCAAGGTGCGAAGCGAGGCGGAGAGCTCCTCGGCGGTCTCACCGGCCAGGTCGCTGCGGAGCTCGAGGCGCAGGTCTTCGAACGGAGAGGCCAGGGCCCTCGCGTTGCGGGAAAGCTCGGGCTCCAGCCGCGCCGCGGCACGTCGCCTCTCGGCGGCGATGAGCCCGCCGAATTCGATCATCGTGCCCTCGTACACCGCGAGCTCGTCCGCGTCGAAACGGTTCTTGAGCGAGAGGAGGCGGCTCTTGGAGGCGCGAGCCTTCTCGTAGCGCTGGATGTGGCTGGCGTGCTCTCCGTTCAGGAGCAACGCGGCACGGTCCAGCGCGCGTCGCCGCTCCGAGGGGGGCCCGCCGAAACGGGTGAGGTCGGCCGCGCTCAGGAAGACGGCAGGCAGCAGGCGGCTCGCGGCGAGGCGGGAGATCTTCTTGCCGTCGCGGTAGTGCTCGCGCGCGCCCTCGCGCAGGAAGAGACCGAGAGTGGTCTCCGTCGGCTCGTTCTCGCCGTCGTGCGTGGTGCGCACGCGGGCGGAGAGAACCGTCGAGGCCGAGCCCTTCAACCGCACGTTCTCGAGCTCGTTCGTGCGGAACGAGGCACGGCCCGACACGAGCGCGATGGCCTCGAGCAGGTTCGTCTTCCCCTGCCCGTTGGATCCCACGACGAGGTTCAAACGTGGATGGAATTCGAGTCGGCTCGGGGCGAGGTTACGAAAGGATTCCGATGAGAGGAAATTGATCTCCACGCCGTCCTACATCCGCATGGGCATCACGACGTAGAGATAGCTCTTGATCCCGGCGATCGGCTCGGCGGGTCGCCCCTGGCACTGCGCCTGCTCGTCCTTGACGAAGAGGTGAACCTCTTTCGTCTCGGCCGCCTCGAGGAACTGCTCGAGGTAGCGGGCGTTCAGCCGCAGGGTGACGGGCGTCTCGCTGTAGACGGCCGCGATCTCCTGGTCTCCATCTCCCACGTCCTGGCTTTCCGAGGAGACGACGAGGGCACCGGCCTGGAAGGCCAGGCTCACGGCCTTCGTGCGGTCGCCCGAGAGAAGCGCGATGCGGCGCACGGCGCCGAGCAGCTCTTCGCGGCCCACGATGGCCTTCTTGTCGTTTTCCTTGCTGATCACTTTCTCGTAGTCGGGGAAGCGGCGCTCGTCGAGCTTCGAGAAGAGCCGGCGGTTGCCCACCGTGAACCCGATGTGGTTCGTTCCCCTCACGACCGTCACGGGCGTGTCGTCGCTGGCATCCAGCTTCCCGAGCTCGTCGAGGATCTTCTTGGAGACGAGCACGGGCTCGAAGCCCGCCTCGGCCTGCGCTCCTTCGACCTCCACGAGCGCGAGCCGGTGTCCGTCGGTGGCCACCATCTCCACCGTGGTGCCCTTCACGCGGAGGAGGGCACCCTGAAGCTGGAGACGCATCTCTTCCGTGGAGACGGCGAATCGAACTTTCTCGACCATGCGGCGCAGAGCGCCGTAGCTGAGCGTGAGCACCGGGCCCCCCGCGGCCTCGGGGCGCGTGGGGTAGTCGGTGGCCGCGAGCCCGTTGAGACGGATGCGGAGCTTGGGATCGCGGCACTCGAGCTGCACGTGATGATTCTCGAGCACCTTGAGCTTGATCTCGGACGTCGGGGGCAGCTCTCGCACGACGTCGTAGAGACGACGGGCGGGTGCCGTCACGGCCCCGGTGTTCTTCGTGGCGGTGAGCTCGATCTCCGAGAGGAACGTGGTATCGAGATCCGTGGCGGTCAGGGAAAGTCGGCCGTCTCTCGTTTCGAGAAGGACGTTGGTCAGAATCTGGTGCGTGGTCCGTTTTTCAACGACGCCCTGGATCAAACCGAGTTCCCGCGCCAGAGTCGCAGCCGGAAGAGTCAGCTCCACATCGGCTCCTTACGTAAAAATCTTATCATTACTAGAGAACCAAAAGAAGTAGTAGGGAAGCCGTTCTCCCGCCCGGGGTGATGGCTTAACCAATCTGATTTCAGGATCTTAGCCGATGATCGAGGCTGTGGAAATAGGG
>JBDSFL010000228.1:0-3136 GCA_039919545.1 Thermoanaerobaculia bacterium
CGGCAGGCCGCCTCGGAATCGGTGCCGATGAGGCTCTCGAGCTCGGCCAGGCTCTCGACCAGAACCGGCGGATAGAGACGGGCCCGGGCGACGCGGAAGCGCTCCTCGGCGAGCTCGTGCTCGAGCCGCGTTCTCGCGTCCTCGGCTTCCCGGGCGCGGCGGGCCGCGTCCAGCATCCAGGTGAGAGCGACGATCGCGGTGTACTTCACGAGACGGGGATGAATGTTCCGGAGGTTATCGAGGATGTCCACGACGAGGGCGTCGATCGGAAAACCACCGGTCTGGGACCAGAGGATGACAGCCTCGAAAAACACGATGTGAACGATTCCCGTCACCAGGGCTCCCGCGAGGTGGACGGCGACTGCCGAAGCCCAGCTCTTTCGCGTGACCGGGAAACGGCGGGCGAGAAAGACGGGAATCGGTGTCAGAGCGGCCCAGAGCAGAACGGCGGTGAGCATCGTCAACGAACGTGGCGGGCCGCCGGGCAGCGCCAGGACCCGATAGGTGACGTTTCGAGAGAGCCCGTAGGCGGTCCACGCGGCGAGCACGAGGATCCAGGGCCGGATCGTGAGGCGCCCCGTCATGCGGCGACTCCGTTGCGCGGCTCGGTATCGATGCCGAGGTCCGGCGGGAACCGGCGAAATGGAACCGAGATGCGCACCTCGGTTCCGCCGGTGGGACGGGCCTGAAGCTGCAGAACCGCGTTGCCTTCCCCGAAGAGGACGCCGAGGCGCTCGACCGTGTTTCGAAGACCGATCCCCGCATCCGAGCGACGGGCGGGTGATGGACCGGGTCCGTCGTCGGCCACGACGATGTCGAGCATCACCCCGCGGAGGCTCGCATCGACGTCGATGCGCCCGGGCCCGGGACGGCGGGAGATTCCGTGCTTGATCGCGTTCTCCACGAGAGGCTGAAGGAGGAGGCTCGGCACGGTGGCGTGAGACGCCTCTTCGGTGATGCGGATCGCCACGGAGAGCCGATCTCCAAAACGCATTCGCTCGATCTCCAGATAGCGGCCGAGGAAATCGACCTCGTCTCCCAGCCGGCCCAGGGGACGCACCGAGTCTTCCACCGTTCGCTCCAGGAGCTGGCGCAGGAGAAGCGTCGTCCGCTGAGCCGAAGCTGGATTCGAACGGGTGAGCGCCAGGACCGTGCCGAGCGCATTGAAGACGAAGTGGGGATCGAGCTGCATGCGAAGGGCCTGGAGTCGGGCTTCGGCGAGCTGCTGACGAAGCCGGATATCGGCCAGCTGGGTTTCACGGCGTGCCCGAACGCGGTCGAGCGCCCAGACGAGAACCAGGATCGCCAGGTGAGTCTGGAGGGCAGAGAAGAGATCGAAGGATGCGTTTCTCCGCCATCGGGCGAAGGCTTCGGCTCCGGACGTCGGCAAGCGACCCAGCAGGACCCAGGCGAGTCCGAGGAAGATCGTGACCAGGAGAAGGGGCAAGAGCACGGCCGCGAGGCCGTGAGCGAGCCAAAAAATCGGCTCACGCCGCCGCGCCGGCGGCAGCTCGCGGGCGAGCAGCACCAGAAGCGGCGCCAGGAGCGTCCACGCAATGGCCCACGCGAAGCTCGGGGCGAGCACCTCCCTGGCGGAGAGAGTGCGGAAATTGGAGGGGAGACCGTTCGTCACGAGGGTCTCGCTCGTGTCGAAGAGGAGAAAGACGAGCCACGCCGCACCGATGGCGAGCGAGAGCCGCAGGAAGCGGCGAGGCGCGACCGGGGTCTGGCCCATGACATCGAGTCTCGCAGAGTTGCTGCGCTCTCGTGACGGCTCAGGGACTGTCTCTTGTAGCGAGGGACGAGCCGGCCGCGGGAGGGACGAAACCGCACGCCATCTCCCCCCGACGGCCACTGCGATGCCGGAGCCGTCGAGCCTCGCTACGGGAGCGATGGACGCCGGAAACGGGGAGTCGTCCCTCCCGAGGGGCCGTCGTCCCCGAATCATTGTGCTGGAGATCCGGGAGTCCGATCTTGCGTGCATGATTTCAGCTGCACGCCTTCGGTCCCGCCTTCTGTCGACGGCTCTGCTCGTCCTTCTCTGGAGCATCTCTCCGCGTGGCGACGCGGGAGACTTCCTGGTCTCATCGCGTTTCAGCAACGCGGTCCTTCGCTTCGACGGAACGACGGGGCAGTTCAAGAGCGTGTTCACCTCGGGAAACGGACTGGCGAATCCGAACGGGATCGCCATCGGCCCCGACGGGAACGTCTATGTGGGATTGGGCGACGTGGGAGTCGTCCGACGCTTCGACGCACGAACCGGGGCCCCGCTCGCGACGCTGGTCCACGACGACCCATTGACACCGGTGGACGAGTCGGGGGGCCTCAGAGGTTGTCGTGCGATCGTGTTCGGGCCCGACGGCGATCTGTACGTGGACGCGGGATCGATCGACAAGGTGCTCCGCTACGATGGCCGCACGGGGGCGTTCAAGGGGATCGCGGCGGAGGGAAACGGGATGCGCGGGCCCGTGGGGCTGACCTTCGGGCCAGACGGAAACCTGTATGTCGGCGCCGCGATCAGCAGCGGGATCTACGTGTTCGGGCCGACGGGAGCCTTCATCCGCCGGCTTTCCTGCGGAGATGCCGTCACCGGCGTCGTCTTCGGCCCAGATGGGTTTCTGTACGGGGCGTCATCCGTCGCCAACGTCGTCCGCAAATATGACCCGTCGAGCGGGCAGTGCCTCGGCGAGTTCGCCGCGGGGGGCGGCCTCTCGATTCCCATCGGGGTCGGCGTGTCTCCCGATGGCAACCTCCTCGTGGGCTCGTTCAGCACGAACAGTGTCATCAAATACAGCTTCGCGACGGGACAGCCTCTGGGGACCTTCGTGGCCGCCGGCGCGGGAGGGCTCGAGGGGACGCACAATTTTCTCTTTCTGCCCCCGGACGAGGCCGCCCGCAAGGTAGTTCCGATCGTGCTCGACGTCGATACGGGATCCGCGCATTTCTCGAGCGAGCTCGTCCTGACGAATCGCTCCGCCGCGGCGGCCCATGTCCAGCTCGTCTATCACCCGTCGCTCGGAACGGCCGGCGGTGCAGGTGCCGTCGATGTGACCCTCGGTGCCGGCGAGCAGCGGGTGTTCGCCGACGTCCTGGCGGAGCTTCGCACGCGAGGCCTCGCGATCCCCGCTTCGGGCCC
>JBDSFL010000229.1:0-6009 GCA_039919545.1 Thermoanaerobaculia bacterium
GCGAGGCGACCAGAGCCACTGGACGATGGAGGCCCGGTACGCGCGCGACCTCACCCGGGCGCTGCACGCCGAGGTGCACGCCCGCTATCTTTCGAACCGCTTCAACGGCGCCGCCTCGGGCTTCAACGGAACGGTTGCCGACGCGGGGCTCGATCTCCGGTGGGACGGCTGGAAGAAGCAGTCGTGGCTCTTCGCCGCTTCGTACGGAGACGGCGAGATCGAGTCTGCCCGCTCGACGCGCCCCCCCCCGCCGGGCGCGCCCCCCGGACCCCCGATCACGCTCACGTTGAAGGATCGCTCGCGGGAAAGCTTCGGCGTCACCCTGCAGGACAGCATCGATCTCACCCAGAAGCTCGCGGTGACGGCCGGGGCGCGCTTCGACCGGCTCACCGACACGGATGAACGCATCACGCCGCGACTGGCGCTGGTGTGGCGCGTGAACGAGAACCATATCCTGAAGCTGCAGTACGCCGAGGGCTTCCGCGCCCCCACGTTCTTCGAGCTGTACTCCAACGGCGCGAGAAACCCGAATCTGGGCTTCGAGGTGAACGGCACCACCGAGCTGAGCTACGTGTATCGCCGCGCGACGACCGTGGGCCGGGCCACGCTCTTCACCTCGAAGATCCGCGACATGATCTTCGTGGGCCCCGGAAACGTCTTCGACAACACGCACCAGGCGCGCGCGTACGGGGCCGAGCTGGAGGTGGAGCAGCAATTCGGGCCGAGCCTCAAGCTGCAGGCGAACGCCTCCTGGGTCGATTCCGAGACCGACCGGAACGCGACGGCGACCAGCATCGCGCCCTCGCCGCTGGCACGCCTGCTCGGCAATCTCTCGGTGCTCTACCGGGCCGACGCACGCACGCTCATCGCGGGGCGCTGGAACCACGTGGGCAGCCGCAACGCGGCGACCGGAGACAACAAGGGCTTCGACCCCGTCGACCTCACCGTCACCCGGAACGATCTCTTCATCCCGGGACTGCAACTCCGCGCGGGAATCAAGAACGTCTTCGACGCGGATATCCGCTACTTCCTGGAAAATGCCAGCACCACCGAAGCGCTGACCTACCCCGGCCGCACCTACTTCGCCCAGCTCTCCTGGAGGCCGTGACCAATCTGCAACGCGAAGCGCTCTTGAGAGCTTCCATCATCTGCCGGGCGGTGGGCCGGAGCGCGGGGTCTTTCGCGAGGGAGCAGTTCGTTCAACGTCACCCCGCGCAGCAGCTCCATGACGAGATAGGCAATTCCGCTCGAGGAGATGCCGAAGTCGGTCACGGTGACCGCGTTGGGGTGATGGATGCGGCACCTCCTCGCGCGCGCTGATGACGATCACGGGCACGAAGCGCGTTCGCTCGTCGGACTTCAGCCGCCGGCACGTCGTACCCCGCATCGCGCAGCACGCCTCGGAGCAGCGTCACCACCGTGGGGTTGTCGTCGATGATGAGGACGTCACCCGAGCTCACGATCTCTCCGGCTCCTCTTTGCCGGCGGGCAACGAGGCCGGAATGCGCACCCGGATGCCCGTGACGAGATCCTGGTGCAGCCCGTGCCGCCGGCCGTCGCGCTTGGCATCGTACAAAAGCCGGTCCACGCGTTCGAGGCACGCCTTGGGATCGTCCCCCTCGGCCGGGATCAGGCTCACGGCGCCGAGGCTCACCGATACCTTCGCATCGCACGACGAGCTGTCATGGGCGATCGCGAGCTCCGCCACCCGCCCGATTCCGAGGAGGAGCGCCGCCTGCGCTCCTTCGGCAGCGGTCTCAGGAAGCACGAGGGCGAATTCCTCGCCGCCGTAGCGCGCGAACAGATCCGAAGGCCGCCGGCACACGGTGGCCAGCGCCTGCGCGACGGCGCGTAGACACTCATCGCCCTGCGCATGGCCGTAGCGATCGTTGAACCCTTTGAAGTGATCGATGTCGAGCAGCGCGAGCGACAGCCAGTGCCGGTTCCGCTGCGCCCGCCGCCACTCGCTCTCGAGGCATTCCTCGAAGCGGCGACGATTGGCGACACCGGTCAGCCCATCCACCAGCGCCAGCTCTTCGAGGCGGTCTCGCGCTTCCTTGAGCGCGATGTGCGTGCGGACCCGGGCACGGACCACTGGCGGGCTGATCGGCTTGGTGATGTAGTCCACGCCTCCCGCCTCGAAGCCCGCGGTCTCGTCCTGCACCTCGCCCAGCGAGGTGACGAAGATGACGGGAATGCCGCGCGTTCGCTCGTCGGCCTTGAGCCGGCGGCAGACTTCGAAGCCGTCCATGCCCGGCATCATCACGTCGAGCAGCACGAGATCGATCCGCTCGCGCGCGGCCAGCTCGAGCGCACGCGGGCCGCTGGTGGCGCCGTGCAGCTCGAAGCCTTCGGCGAGCACCTCGGCGAGCAGCTGAACGTTTCCGGGCTGATCGTCCACGAGCAGCAGACGATGGCGCTTGCGCGCGGCCTCGGTGCTCAAGGATGTCGCTCCACGATGCGGGAAGTGTAGCCGTCCGCTCGGCTCTTCAGCGACACGCTGCGGCGGACCTCCGGTATCGGAACTCCTCGGCCTTCTCCTGGCTCGCGGCGTCTCCTTCCACGCGGGCGACGAGCGTGTCGCCGGGGCCCTTTGCATAGGTGATCTTTTTCGGGAAATCGTGTGCGGGGTTCTCGAAGACGACGACGCCCGGAGCGAGGCGGGTGAGCTTGAAATCGGTTGGCGCGCTCCCCTTCGGCTGCGCGACGTAGTAGATGCCGTCGGCGCGCGCCTCGATGCGCAGGAACTCGAAAAAGACCGTCCTCCCGTTCTTCACCGTGCGTCCGGTGGCGTACATCGAATCGGGCCCGGGGCAGGTCCATTGCTCCTGGATCAGGAGCGCGCCGTTCTGCAGCTCCCACGAGCCGGAGAGGAAGGCCAGGGCCGCGACGGTCGGGGGCGGAGCCGCAGAGCCTTCGGCGAAAGCCTTGGAAGCCGGGGCGACGACCGCGGCGAAGAGGAGGAGCACACCCATCGCACGGCTCGTCATCTCACGTGTCATCTCATTTCTCCTGCGAGCCTCGATGCTCGAGAATGTTCTTCCATGATGCGGGCGATCTTCCCGTCCTTCTCTTCCCACAGCGTGCGCACGTGGGCCTGGATGCGCTCACGGAACGCCAAATCGCCCAGATAGTCGCCGTCGAACCACTCGACGGGGATCGGCAGCTTCCTGACGTGAACCACGATGCGCGGGATGCCGCGCGAGATCGCATCCCAGAACGTGGGGATTCCCGAGGGATACACGATGGTCACGTCCACGATGCCCTGAATCGACGCGCCCGCGGCCGCCGCAGCAAACGCGAGCCCGCCCACCTTCGGGGGCAGCAGATACCGGAACGGAGAATTCGTCTGCTGCTGCTTCGCCTTCGTGAAGCGCGTTCCTTCGACGAAGCTCAGGATCGAGAATGGCGCGTCGCGCAGGCGTTCGCAGGCGCGGCGCGTGGCCAAGAGGTCCTCGCCCCGCTTTTCGGGATGCTTCTCCAGCACCTCGCGCGGGTAGCGGCGCATGAACGGGAAATCGAGCGCCCACCAGGCCGCGCCGAGCAAGGGGACCCAGATGAGCTGGTGCTTGAGGAAAAAGCGCAGGAACGGAATGCGGTCGAGGAAGATGCGCTGCAGGACGGGGATGTCGACCCACGACTGGTGGTTGCAGAGGACGACACAGGAGGCCCGCGGGTCGAGCCCTTCGAGGCCTTCCACGTCCCAGCGCGTTCCCTGCGTCACGGCGAGGCCCATGGAATTGCAGGCGATCCAGCAATTGGCGATGTGCACGAGGCCGCGCGAGCAGAGTCGGCGCCACGAAGCGATGGGGACGAGGAGCTTGAGCGCCGTGAGGAAAAAGAGAATCGTGCACCAGAACACCGTGTTGCACGCGAAAAGCAGGAAGGTGGCGCCGCCGACGAGGAGCCTCATGGCCGGTTTGCGATCTCGGGGGGTTCCGCGGCCGAAGGCGCCAGGCCGGCCTCCAGGGTGAAGTGGAAGGTCGCGCCCTGGCCCAGGGCGCTCTCCGCCCACACCGAGCCGCCGTGGCGCAGGATGATTCGCTTCACGGTCGCCAGCCCGATTCCGGTGCCAGCGAACTCGCTCGCGGCGTGCAGCCTCTGGAACGCGCCGAAGAGCTTCCCGGCGTAGGCCATGTCGAAGCCGGCGCCGTTGTCCTTCACGGAGAAGACGGTGCTGCCGCCATCGCTGGTCGTCCGCGCGAACGCGATTCGGGCCTGCGGCTCACGGCTCGAATACTTCCAGGCATTTCCGAGCAGGTTCTGCATGGTGAGCCGCAGGAGCGCGGTATCGCCCTGGACCACCAGCCCCGGCGCGATGGAAACCTCGACCTGGCGGTCCGGGTCGGCGATGCGCAGCTCGGCCAGCACCTCGTTCGCGAGCTTGGAGAGATCCACCTCGACGGGACGCAATTCCGCTCGCGACACACGCGCGAGCGACAGCAGGGCGTCGATCAGCTCTCCCATGCGGGTGGCCGCTCCGCGGATACGGTTCAAAAAATCGACTCCGCGCTCGTCGAGCTTGTCGCGGTAGTCCTCGAGGACGGCCTGGCTGAAGCCGTCCATGCTCCGGAGGGGCGACCTGAGATCGTGCGAGACGGAATAGCTGAAGGCCTCGAGCTCCTTGTTGACCGCTACCACCTGGCCGATCCGCTTCTCCAGCTCGCGGTTCAGCTCGCGGATCTGCGCCTCGGCGAGCTTCTGCTCCGTGACGTCGCGCGCAGTGGCGTAGAGGAGCTTCCTCTCGCGGTCGGGCACGGCGTTCCAGTGGAACCAGCGGTACGAGCCGTCGCGGCAGCGGTAGCGGTTGAGAAACGAGAGGGTCTCGGTCCCCTCGTCCACCAGCCGGGCGGCCTCGCGCTGAGTGGCCGCCAGGTCGTCGGGATGAACGAAGGACAGGAACGGCACGGCGCGAAGCTCGGCCGGCGTGAACCCGAGGGTCTTCTCCCAGGCAGGGTTGAGGCGAGTGAAGTATCCGTCGAACGTCGCGATGCAGAGCAGCTCGAGCGACTGCATGAAGTAACGGTCGAGCTCGGCCTCCGCCGCGGTGCGCTCGGCCACCTCGCGACGAAGAAGTCCGAAGATCCACGTCAGGAGGATCACGCTCAGCACGAGGCCGCCGGAATAGGTGACGAGAGCGTCGCGCGTCGACGCCTTCGAACGTGCCTGCCGCTCGTTCAAAAGGAGCGTCTCGGTTCGCTCCATGTCGAACGCGGCGCGCCTCAGAAGCGCGCTGAGCTCCGCGCCTTCGATCGTCTCGGCGCGCTCGGTCTCGGGTGAGGCCTGCTGGGCGATCCTGGCCTGTAGGCTGGCGGAGAGCTGCGAGAGCCGACGCTGGACGAGCTGCTCGAGGAGATCGAGCCGCTGCTGTTGCCCGGCATTTTCCGCCGTGAGCCGGCGAAGAGCGGCCAGCTGCCGGGGTGCGGCGACGATTCCATCGTGGTAGGGCTTCAGGAGGCCGGGATCGTTCGAGAGGAGGAACGCACGACGCGACGACTCCGCGTCCGCCACGGTCAGGACCAGATGCTCCAGCTGCTCGAGGACCTCTCGGGTGTGAGAGACGAGGGCGAGAGAGTCGGCGATCTGCTTCGTGTTCATGTAGCCCACGAGGCCGATCCCCACGAGGAGCGAGAGAGCAAGGCAGAACCCGCTCACGATCATCCGCGGACCGATTTTCATGGCTCCGGGATTATCACGCTTCCCATCCCGACGGTGCGCTACGCCAAGGCGGCGCAACGCTGAGATCGCCGTCCAGGCCGAGCAGGAGCTTTCGATTTATTCGTTACAGGCCACTAGACTCGGGGCGTGAGCGGTGCCGCACCGGGATTCGTTCCGGCCCTCGTCCTTCGTCGCCAGGGCGCGCACGCGGCTTTCACGCCCGACACGCTGGTGGTCGAGGAGCCTCTCGAGATCCGGATCAAGGACGAGGGCGCCCGCGAGAGCGTCCCCCTGCTGGTCACCATGCGAACGCCGGGCGACGACGAGGACCTGGCAATGGGCTTGCTGATC
>JBDSFL010000319.1:0-9435 GCA_039919545.1 Thermoanaerobaculia bacterium
CACGCGCTCGAGGGCCGGCGGCGTGAGAGGCTGCAATGTTCCGATGGGAGCGGGCTCGTCGCGCAGGATCGCCCCGATGAGGCTGGCCTGGCTCGCGCCCAGAAACGCGCGCTTCCCCGTCACCATCTCGTAGAGCAGGGAGCCGAACGCGAAGAGGTCGCTGCGCGCGTCGGCCTCTTGCCCTTCGAGCTGCTCCGGAGCCATGTACTGCACGGTGCCGAGCAGCGTGCCCTTCTCGGTCAGCGGCTTGGCTTCCGTCGCGAGCCTGGAGAGCCCGGGCGCGCTCGCGCTCCCGAGCGCCTTGGCGAGGCCGAAGTCGAGGAGCTTGGCGCCCGACTTCGTGAGGATGACGTTGCCCGGCTTCAGATCGCGATGAACGACGCCCGCGCGGTGCGCCCGGTCGAGCGCGTCGGCGATCTGGATCCCGAAGCGAAGCGCCTGCTCGAGGGGGAGCGCGCCCTTGATCAGCCGGTCGGACAGAGTCTCGCCGTCGAGAAACTCCATGACGAGGAAGTCGACGCCGTCCTGGTGGCCGATGTCGTGCAGCGTGCAGATGTGCGGGTGGTTCAGGCTGGAGACGACGCGCGCCTCGCGCTCGAACCGGGCGCGGAGGTCGGGGTCCGACGAGAGGTGTGACGGCAGCACCTTGATGGCGACGGCGCGGTCCAGGCGCGTGTCCTTCGCCTTGTACACCTCGCCCATGCCCCCGGCGCCGAGGGGAGAGCCGATCTCGTACGGCCCGAGGCGGGCGCCCGCGGAAAGGGTCATGAAGGAATCAGTCTATGCGACGCGGACCGGGATCCTTTCCGGGGCGAGGAAGCCGGAGGCAGGCGCGCGTTCCGCCGAGCGGTGAGGCGTCCAGAGTCACGGAGCCGCCGTACAGCTCGGCGAGATCGCTGACGATCGCGAGGCCCAGGCCCGATCCCCGGGCCTGCTGGTCGGCTCTCACTCCGCGTTGCAGCACCTCCACCCGCAGGGACGGCTCGAGGCCGGGTCCGTCGTCGTCCACCGCGATGACGAGTCGATCGTCGTCGATGGCTGACGTGATGGCGACCCGGGAGCGCGCCCACTTGCACGCGTTGTCGAGGAGATTTCCCAGCATCTCGTCGAGGTCTTCGCGCACGCCCCGGATCTCGTGCGCGGGCGAAACCTCGGCATCGATCGTCAGGTCGCGTTCCGCGTGCAGGCGCCTCATCGTGCGCACGAGACCCTCGACGGAGGGCAGGACCGCGCAGCGGAGCCCCGGCGTCGCCCGCGTCGATGCGGTCGCGCGGGCTCGCGCGAGGTGATACTCGACCTGACGCCGCATCCGCTCGACCAGCTGACCCAGCGTCGTGGCGAGCTCGTGATGGCCCGCGACTTCCGCTCCTTCCGCCTCCTGCGCCAGCACCGCGAGGGGTGTCTTCAAGCCGTGCGCGAGGTCTCCCGCCGTGGTGAGGGCCCGGGCGATCGCCTGCTCCCGATCCTCCAGCAGCCCGTTCAGGTCGTTCACCAGCGGCTGCACCTCGGTGGGGTAGCTGCCTTCGATTCTCTGGCTGCGCCCTTCGCGCACCGCGGAGAGGCTCGTGCGAAGGCTCCGCAGCGGCGCGAGGGCGTTTCGCACGATGAAGAATCCCCCGACGATGAACGCTCCGGCCCCGAGCATCATCGAGGCGTGGTACGACGTCCCCGCGAGCTCCGGGTGGCTCCGGGTGAACTTGATGAGCAGGGCGGTGACCGCGACCACCACGGCCGCCATCCAGACGAAGGCTCCGACGAAGAGGCGGGTGCGGAGGGAGCCCTTCACGGCTCCGAGCCGATGCGATAGCCGAGCCCACGCACGGTCTCGATCGTCGTGGCGCCGAGCTTTCGTCGAAGACGGCCGATGAACACCTCGACGGTGTTCGAGTCGCGGTCGAACGCCTGTGCGTAGATGTGCTCGACGAGCTCGGCCTGCGAGACCACGCGGCCGCGATGATGCATGAGATACGAGAGCACGCGCAGCTCGTGGCTGGTCAGCTTCACCGCCTGCCCGTCGAGGGTCACCTGAGACGTCCTCGGGTCGAGCACCAGCCCGCCTGCACGCAGCTCGGGCGTGAGCTGGCCGCTCGCGCGCCGGATCAGGGCACGGAGCCGCGCCATCAGCTCCTCGATCTGGAAAGGCTTGGTGAGGTAATCGTCCGCTCCGCCGTCGATGCCGCGCACCTTCTCGCTCCAGCTGCCGCGCGCCGTGAGAACCAGCACCGGCACGGCGATTCCGGAGGCGCGCCAGCGCTCGAGCAGCGTCAACCCGTCGATGATGGGCAATCCGAGATCGAGGATGACCGCGTCGTAGGTTTCGGTGTTTACGAGAAAATCGGCGCGCTCCCCGTCCGGAGCCACGTCCACCACGTACCCACGTTCTCCCAGCGTGCTGGACAGCCGGCTGGCCAGCTGCGATTCATCCTCGACGATCAGGACTCTCATGCTCGACCGCGGACATTCTCCCATCGGCGATCGCACCGGCCCTGGCCTGCCGCCCTGACCGGATCGAGCTCCAGAGTCCGTGGGCCGAGAGGACGGCGGTGAAGAGCGCGGTGGTGCCGAGCGCGAGGAGCGTCCAGACGAAGAAGTAGGCTCCGCTGGTCCGGCCGATGTTCCCGTGGAGACCGACGCCCTTCCCCATCATGTGGAGGAAGGGGACCCCCAGCCCGAGGAGCGACCCGAGGAGGACGATGACGTACCCCGATCGCCGCCCGGCCAGCACCAGCGTTCCGACCATCCAGACGACGCAGATGGGCAGAGCCGTGAGGTTCGAGAGGTCTCCCCTCTCGAACCCGCGGCAGATGTCGTCCGCCAGGTGGAACGTGAAGAGGAGAATCGAGAGCAGGGATGTGATGGTCAACGTGACGGTGTTTTTCATTGGCTGTTTCCCTTGTTCCGCTTCGTGCCTCATGCCAGGCAGCCTGCGGCTCGTCTGCTGAACGTCCGCTGAACGAACCGTTCAGGCTCGGTTCAGGAAGTCCCCGGCAGGATGACCGCATGAACAAGGAAATCGATCCGCAGACATACGCGAGAGTGGCCGGCGTTCTCTATCTGATGATCATCGCCATCGGCATGTTCGAAGAGCTCTTCGTTCGCGGCCGCATCGTCGTGGGCGGCGATGCGGCCGCGACGTTCGCCAATTTGCAGAAGATGGAGATGCTCTGGCGGAGCGGCATTGCCATCGAGCTCCTGCTGCTGATACTGAACGTCGTGCTCTCGATGGTGCTCTACGTCTTGACGAGGCCCGTTCACAAGGAGCTGGCGTTGCTCGCGCTCCTGTTCTGCATGGTCGCCACCGCGGTGGAAGGCGCGTATGTGATCCAGCTCGTGGAGGCGCTGTTCCCGCTCGGCAAGGGCGCTTCGTTGAACGCTTTCACACCGGGCCAGCTCCAGGCGATGACCGCGCTCGCGATGAGAGCCCATGTCGTCGGATTCGGAATCTCCCTGTTGATGTTCGGACCGTTCTTCTTCGTGACCGGATACCTCATCTTCGCGTCGGGCTATCTCCCGAAGGCGCTGGGAGTCCTGTACCAGCTTGCCGGCCTGGCGTACATGGTCAATGGCTTCGTGCTGATCCTCGCGCCGCGGCTGGCCAGTCGCGTGTTCCCGATCATGGTCATCTCCTTCCTCGGCGAGCTGTCGCTCGCCCTGTGGCTGCTGATCAAAGGGGTGCGGATGGAAGGCTGGCGTTCGCTCACGAGCCTGCCCGCCTCCTGAACTCTCCGCGAACGCTCATCGGGCTTAGGATTCGCTCATGACGATGAACGTGTTCGACGACATCCTCGGAACCATCGGCTCGACGCCTCTCGTGCGCCTCAATCGTGTCGTATCCGCCGTGAAGGCGACCGTCTACGCGAAGGTGGAGACGTTCAATCCGGGCCACAGCATCAAGGACCGGATGGCGCTTCGAATGATCGAGGATGCCGAGAGGCGAGGGCTCCTCACGCCCGGCGCGACGATCATCGAGGGGACGAGCGGCAACACGGGCATGGGCCTCGCCATCGCCGCGATCGTGAAGGGCTACAAGTGCATCTTCACGACGACCGACAAGCAGTCGTCGGAGAAGGTCGACGCGCTCCGCGCCTTCGGGGCGGAGGTCATCGTCTGCCCGACCGACGTCGATCCGGAAGACCCTCGCTCCTACTACTCGGTCTCCTCGCGCCTCGTCCGGGAAACCCCGAATTCGTGGAAGGCGAACCAGTACGACAACCTGAGCAACTCGCAGGCGCACTACGAGACGACCGGGCCCGAGCTCTGGGAGCAGACAGGCGGGAAGCTCGACCATCTCGTCGTGGGTGTGGGAACCGGAGGCACGATCTGCGGGACGGGGAGATTCTTGAAGGAGCGGAATCCTGCGCTCAAGGTCTGGGGCATCGACACGTACGGCTCGATCTTCAAGAAATACAAGGAGACCGGCGTCCTCGACAAGAACGAGATCTACCCATACGTCACGGAAGGAATCGGCGAAGACTTTCTTCCCGAGAACGTCGACATCTCGGTCATCGACCACTTCGAGAAAGTGACCGACCGCGAGGCCGCGCTCGCCACGCGCGAGATCGTCCGTCAGGAGGGAATCTGGGCGGGCTATTCGGCCGGCTCGGCCATCGCGGGGCTCCTCCAGCTCAAGGACCGTTTCCAGAAGGGTGAGACGGTCGTCGTGATCTTCCACGACCACGGCACCCGCTACGTGCGCAAGATCTTCAATCCCGATTGGATGCGGACCATGGGCTACGAGAACGTGGGTGGCCCCACCGCCCGCGACCTGGTGCACAAGAAGACCACGTCGGAGGTCGTCGGCGTCGCGGAGAGCGACTCCGTCGAGCAGGCGCTGCAGAGGATGAGCGAGAACCACTTCTCCCAGATTCCCGTCACGCGCGAGCAGCGCATCGTCGGCTCGCTGAGCGAGACGCACGCGTATGCGTTGCTCGTGAAGGATCCCCAGCTCCGGAAGGGCCCGGTTTCCGCGATCATGCAGAAGGTCTTCCGCTTCGTCGACATCGAGACGCCCCTGGCGCTTCTCGGTCCGATGATCACGGCGGAGAACCCCGCGGTTCTCGTCAGGGATTTTCCGGCGGGCAAGACGTACATCCTCACCGGCGCGGACGTGCTGGGGGCAATGGTCGGCTGACGGGTGAGCTTGCACCAGACCATCGGCAATGTCTGCGTCGGCATCGCCGGATTTCTATACGTCCTGCCGCTTCAGCACCTCTTGCTGGAGCTCTCCCGCAAGCGCGAGGACGGCGGCGGAGCCCTTGCCGGAATCATCATCCTGATTCCGATGTGGCTGCTCCTGATGGCCGGACTGGCCTGTGTCGTGGCGGGCGGCGGGTTCGATTGGCTGCGCTTGAACCGGAGCTGGCTGTATGCCCTCACGGTGCTGGCCACGCTGGCTCTGGCCGTCGTCTCGTTCGCACGATTTGAAATCGCTCTGCTGCCGCCTGCGGGTCGGGTTCCGCGGATCCTGGCCGGCTCGCTCATTCACCTGTTTCCGCTGCTCACGATGCTGCTCGTGGTTCTCAGGCTCAATCCCCGCCTGGCGCGGGGCCTTCCGATCCATGGAGCGGTGATGCTGCCTTGGACCATCTGCGCCGCGCTGAGCCTGGCCTTCTGTGGCGGCTCCATCGGCTATCGCGCCGTGGCGGCGGGCGGAATTCAGGTCGGCGGCTTCATTCAAAAATTCGGCAGCAACAGCGAGCTGAGCCGAACGAATCTGGCCCGCATTCCAGGCCTCGACCCGAAGGCCGAATTCACCGAGCTGGTTCGCCTCGCTGACGAATCCCAGAGCCGCGCCGTCCGAGAAGCCGCGCTCGCCCAGCTGAGACGCAGCCCTGACTTCGTCGCGAGCCTGGTCACCGAGCTGACGGACGGCTCACCCTCGAGCGGCGTGCTCGATCACGCCCTCGCCCTGGTGGAGTTCGCCCCCTTCACGCTCGACGAGCAAGGGCTCCTCGCGCTGCCGGCCCGCAATGCGATGGAACGCATCACGAAATACATGAGATCCGAGCTCCGCCACTTTCCCAAGGACCGCCGCAAGGGAGCGCGCCGCTGGGGAAACCGGCTGTTCCAGTCCATCGCCACCAAGCTCGCCGGCACGGGCGTTGATTTCCGACCCGTGCTCGACGCCTTCGAGAAAGCCTTCACCGTTCCGGACGACGACAACGGTTGAACGAGCGACTCATTTCCACATGCATTGGTCGATCACGATCGGAAGGTGGCCGTGGAATCGCTCGCGGGCTTGCAACTTGACGACATCGCGCTGAATGACACCGATGTGGGGTCCGATTCAGCGCCGCGCCCCGGGATTACCGAAGCTGACGATCAGGCTTCATCGGCGTACGACGCCTCGAGCTTGCTCCAGTCGCAGACGGAGCCGAGCCGCGCGAGGGCGGCGTAGAGCCCGAATCGGATCCGGAAAAGGAAGAGAAGCTTCCCGGGAAGCTCGAGGCGCATCAGCGCGAGCTTGTCTCGCACGATGGACGTCAGCTCCAGCCCCTCCCCCGGATCGACTGCCCGGGGCCCCGGCCGGAGCATCGGACCGAAGAATCCGCGCAGAAGAAGGCGGACGAGGGCGAAGTCGGCGTCGCCGCGGGTGTGTCGCGCGCCGAGCGCCTCCAGCGCGTCCTGAATGGCCCCCGCGTCGTCGGCACGCACGGCGCGGGCGAGCGCCGCCAGCGCGGAGACGGTCGGCGCGTCGAAGACGCGAACGCAGCCGAAATCGAAGACGACGATCCGCCCGTCCGCTCGGAATCGGTAGTTCCCCGGGTGCGGGTCGGCGTGGAAAAGCGCGTGCCGGTACAGCGTGCCGAGGAAGAGCTCGAAGAGCGCCTCCCCGGCACGGCTCCTGGCCGCAAGGTGCGCACCCGATTCGAGATACGACTCCAGGTCGAGGCCATCTTCCCAGGTCGTGGTGAGGACGCGGCGACTGGACCAGCGCCGGTGGACGGCCGGGATGACCAGGACGTCGTGGCGAGCGTAGAGTCCGTGGAACGTGCGTTGCCGCTCGGCTTCCAGCTTGTAGTCGCACTCTTCGAGGAGCCGTTCGCGCGCCTCGGAGATGCACTCGCGGACCGTCGCGCCCCCGCCGGGGAACATCCTCGCGAAGGCTTTTCCTGCGCCAGCAGATCGGAAGTCGGCGTTGACGGCCTTCTCGATCCCCGGGTGCTGCACCTTCACGGCGACGGACGTTCCATCCGGGAGCCTCGCCCGGTGCACCTGCCCGATCGAAGCCACCGAGACCGGCACCAGGTCCAGCGTCGCCAGCAGCTCCTCCGCCTTCGCCCCGAGCTCTCTTCTCAAGACCCCCGCGATAACCTCTGGCGCCGCCGGCTGTGACTGGGTCTGGAGCAGCGAGAGAAGCCGCCGGGCCTCGGGCGGGATCCTCTCGTCGATGGTGCCGAGGATCTGCCCCATCTTCATGGGGACGCCCTTCAAGTGGCCCAGGGACGTCACCAGCTTCTCGATCGTCTCGAGATCGGCGCGGGCGATACCCGGACCGCCCTCACCGCGAAGCGCTCCCGCCAGCATGCCGGCCCCCGTGCGCGCGGCGGCGAACGCGGCGCGTCCGGCGCGCGCGATCGAGCTGTCCGGGACGGCGTGGCCGGGGTCGCTCAGGAGCCGCTGTCGCAGGCGCTCGACCCGGTCATCTTTGGAGTCGGTCATGGCCGACATCGTATCGGGCGGGAGAACGACCCACGGAAGCTGATCGCGTTCGGAGTGCAGCTCGGCCCCGTTCTCCGCTCGGTCGAAGACGAGCGGCCTGGACGCAGCGGTCGGGGTCCTGCGCATCGTCCGTCGAAGAAAATCTGCAGAACGATGTCGATTTTCGACAACCTCGTTCGTCGTACCGATGAGAGGCCAGAAGGGCCGGCTCTAAAAAGGAGATCGACGATGCGCGTCATGGTGTTTCATATAGCCACCGAGGACAGCGAGAAGGGCATGGCCCCCACGCCGGAGATGATCGAGGCGTTCGCGGCGATGGATGTTTTCACCGAGGAGCTGGTCAAGGCGGGGGTCTTCGTGGCCGCCGCCGGCCTCAAGCCCACCGCCCAGTCGAAGCGAATCGTCTACGAGGGCACCAGCCGCACGGTCATCGACGGGCCGTTCACCGAGGCCCGCGAGGTGGTCGCCGGCTTCTCGATCTGGGAGGTCAAGGACATGGACGAGGCCGTGGCCTGGGCGAAGCGCGCCCCCAATGTCATGTCGGGCCGGGGCGAGGTCGAGATCCGTCCGTTTTTCGAGGCGGCGGATCTGGCCGACTTCGTGACGGCCGAGGAGCTGGCCACGCCACGTGAAGGGACGCGCGGGAAGCTCGGCGTCGCCTGATCGCGTCGGCTGAAGTCTTGTCTCGCCTGCGGCCTCGGCCGAAAATGCGGTGTGACCGCAGGAGAGACACACCAGGCGATCGAAGCGACTTTTCGCATTGAACGGGCCAGGCTCATCGCGGGCCTGGCCCGGCTGGTGCGCAATATCGACACGGCAGAGGAGCTGGTGCAGGACGCCCTCGTCATTGCCCTTTCCGACTGGCCCAGGACCGGCGCTCCGGCCAATCCCGGCGCCTGGCTGATGACGACCGCCAAGCACCTCGCCATCGATGCCATCCGTCGCGACAAGATGCGTGAACGCAAGCACGAGGAGATCGCGCGGGAGCTGGACGGCGCGCCCGACGGCGCGGCCGAAGCGATCGAAATGATCGAAGCGTCCATGAACGACGATCTTGGCGACGAGCTGCTCGGCCTCATCTTCGCAGCCTGCCACCCCATGCTATCGCCCGACGCCCGCGCGGCGCTCACGCTGAGGGTGGTCGGCGGCCTGACGACCGAGGAGATCGCCCGCGCCTTCCTGTCGAGCGAGGCCACGATCGCGCAGCGCATCGTTCGCGCGAAGAAGGCGATCGCAAAGGCTGGATTGGCCTTCGAGGTGCCGCGGGGCGCCGAACGGGCTGCGCGGCTGCCCTCGGTGCTCGAGGTCGTCTACCTCATCTTCAACGAAGGCTATGCGGCCACGGCGGGCGACGACCTCGTCCGGCCGGGCCTGTGCTTCGAAGCGCAGCGGCTCGGCCGCATCCTGGCCGGACTGATGCCCGAGGATGCCGAGGTGCTCGGCCTCCTGGCCCTGATGGAGATCCAGGCGTCGCGCTTCGCGGCGCGCACGGGGCCGGACGGCGGCTTCATCCCGCTCGCCGAGCAAGATCGCGCACGCTGGGACCATTTGCTGATCCGACAGGGCCTCGACGCGCTGGCCCGCGCCGAGGCGCTGGGCGGCGACGGCCCCTACGTGCTGCAAGCCGCGCTCGCCGCCTGCCACGCCCGCGCTCGCCGGGCCGTGGATACCGACTGGCCGCGCATCGCCGCGCTCTATGACCGGCTGCGCGTCGTCATGCCATCGCCGGTGGTCGATCTCAACCGCGCCATCGCCCACAGCATGGCCTTTGGC
>JBDSFL010000269.1:0-5396 GCA_039919545.1 Thermoanaerobaculia bacterium
GAAGCTATAATGTAGAAGTAGGACCTGACCCCAAAACTCGTGACCCCAAAACTCGTGATCCGGTGAGCCTCGAGCTTCGGTGCTGCTCAGAGGGGTTCGGGGAGATCCTCCCCGAGTTCACTTCAGCTTCGGGCCTTCGGGGTTCGGCGTGTCCGACCTGCTGTAGTAATCGACGATCTTCTGCCACGCCTCGGCGCCCGTTTCGGCGAACTCGAAGAGCTGCAGATCCTGGAGCGCGATCGTCCCCTCGTCCACGAGGAACTGCCAGTCGATGAGGCGCTCCCAGAACGCGCGGCCGACGAGGACGATGGGCACCCGATCCATCTTCCCCGTCTGGATCAGCGTCAGCGTCTCGAAGAGCTCGTCGAGCGTACCGAAACCGCCCGGGAAGGCGACCAGCGCCTTGGCGCGGATCAGGAAGTGCATCTTGCGAATGCCGAAGTAGTGAAACTGGAAGCAGAGCTCGGGCGTGATGTACGCGTTCGGAGCCTGCTCGTGCGGGAGCTGGATGTTGAGCCCGACGCTCTTGGCGTCGATGTCGAAGGCGCCACGGTTGGCCGCCTCCATCACGCCCGGGCCTCCGCCCGTCATCACGACGAAGTCGCAGAAGCCGTTCTTCTGGCAGGTGGACGACACGATCCGGCCGAAGCTCCGCGCCTCGTCGTAGTAGTGCGATTTCTGCAGCAGCCGCCGCGCCATCTCGAGCGCCTGTTGCGCTATCGGGTCTTGCGGACTGTCCGAAACCGCCTTCTCCGCGGCCGCGACGCGCGCTTCGGCGATGCTCCGCTCCACGATGCGCGCTCCGCCGAAGACCACGATCGTGGAGCGGATCCCCGCTTCGTGCATGGCGCTCTCGGTCTTGTTCAGCTCGAGCTGCAGGCGGACGCCGCGCTGCTCCGGGCGCGCGAGGTAGTCGAGATCGTCCTCCGCCAGGACGTAGTTCGGAGAGGCGAGGGTCTTCTCCAGGTTCTCGCGGGCCGCGGGTTCTTCCGGAGGAGAATTGGGGGCTGGCCCGCTCTGGATGAGACTGCGGAGGTGCCCTTCCACGTTGCGGCCTACTTGACCTTCGTCCCTGACGGAACCGAAGGATCGACGGACAGCAGCGACGGCTCGCCCGTGCCCGGCAGCGAGGCGGCCAGCACCATGCCGTTCGATTCGATCCCCATGAGCTTGGCGGGCGCGAGGTTCGCGACGACCACGATGTGGCGGCCGACCAGCTGCTCCGGCGTGTACGCGGTGGCGATGCCGCCCACCACCGTGCGCACGTCTTCGCCGATCCGGATCGACATTTTCATCAGCTTCTTGGACTTCTCGACGCGCTCGGCCGTGAGCACCTCGCCGACCCGCAGGTCGACCTTCATGAAGTCCTCGATCGAGATCTTCGGTGCGTCCGGCGCGACCGGGGGCGCAGCGAGTGTGCCGGGTGCTGCTGGTGTCACGGGTGTCGCCGCCGCTTCGACTGGCTTTGCGGAAACAGAGGCAGGGGCAGCCGGAGCCGCTCCGGTGCTGATGGGATCGCTCACGGTTTCAGCTCCTTCCAGGGGCTTGCCGAGCGCCTTCCTGGATTCGAAATAGACCTTCGGGTCGGCTCTGGGAAAAAGTGGGGTGGAAAGAGGGAGGGGCGTATCCAGCGGAAGCGCGCCCCACGCCAGATCTGCCAGGCGCAGCGACGACGCGGACTGCAAGACGCCCAGTCGCCGGAAAATTTCTTCGGCCGTGCGTGGCGCGATGGGAGACAGCAGGCAGGCCGCGAGGCGCAGTCCCTCGAGCGCCGCGAAGTGAATGCGCGCGAGCGCGGGCGTCACACCGTCCGTCTTCACCATCCTCCAGGGCTCGTGGCTGGCTATGTACCCGTCGATGGCGGTCACGAGCACGCGGATCGCGTCGGCCGCCTCGTTGAACCGGAAGCCCTCGAAGGCGGTACGCCACGAGGCGACCGCCGTCTGCGCAGCTCGCTGTACGTCGTTGTCGTCGCAGCGCTCGAATGGCGTCTTTCCTCCGAACGCGTCCGCGGCCATGCGAACGGCGCGCGACAGCGTGTTGCCGAGCCCGTTGGCGAGGTCGGCGTTATAGCGCGCGAGGAACGCCTCATCGGAGAAGTTCGCATCCTGTCCGAAGGTCATCTCGGCGACGAGATGCCACCGTAGCGCGTCCACGCCGAAGCTCTCGACCAGCTCGTCGGGACGCACGACGTTGCCGACCGACTTGGACATCTTCTTCTGATCGCGCAGCCACCAGCCGTGGGTGACGACGCGCGAGGGGAGCGGCACGCCGGCCGACATCAGGAAGGCGGGCCAGTAGATCGCGTGGAAACGCAGGATGTCTTTTCCGATCAGGTGCACGGCTTCCCGGTCGTCGCCTTCGGCGGTGGGCCAGAAATTCTGGAAGGCCGTGTCGTCTCGGCCGCCGAAGCCCAGCGCCGAGATGTAGTTGGTGAGCGCATCCAGCCAGACGTAGACGACATGCCCCGGATGCCCGGGAAACGGAATGCCCCAAGACACGGTGGAGCGGGAGACCGAGAGGGGCTTGAGCCCCCCTTCCACGAACGAGGTGACCTCGTTCATGCGCGTCTGCGGGAACACGAAGCCGGGATGGCTGCGGTAGTGCTCGAGCAAGCGGTCCTGATAGCGGTCGAGGCGGAAGAAGACGTTCTCCTCGCTCTGCCACTCGGGCTTGTAACCGTGCACGGGACAGTTCCCTTCCACGAGATCCTTCTCGGGATAGAACGCCTCGCAGCCGACGCAGTACCACCCCTCGTGTCGCGCCGTCTCGAAGTCGCCCGCTGCCGCGATGCGCCGGATGATCTCGGCGACGCCGGGGTAGTGCCGCGCCTGATCGCTGGTGCGGATGAAGTCGTCGTGCGAGATGCCGAACCGCTCCCAGAGCTCCTGGAACGTCTTCACGTGCTTGTCGGCGACATCGATCGGGCGGATCCCCTCCGCCTGCGCCACCTTCTCCAGCTTCTGCCCGTGCTCGTCCGTGCCGGTGAGGAAGCGAACGTCGTGTCCGGCCAGGCGATCGAAGCGCGCCAGGGCGTCGGCGATCACGGTCGTATACAGATGGCCGATGTGGGGCCGATCGTTCACGTAGTAGATGGGGGTGGTCAGGTAGCGGCGTGCCATGAAGGATCGAGAGGATACCGCAGCGGGCAGGCGCGAATTCCCGAGGGGTTCAGCCGCGCAGGAGGCCCAGCCGATGGAAAGACACCCACCGCCCGCGCCCGATCACGAGGTGGTCGCGCACCTCGATGCCGATCTCGCGCCCGGCGGCCACGAAGCGGTCAGTGGTGGCCCGGTCGTCGGCCGAGGGTTCCGGGTCGCCCGAGGGGTGGTTGTGGAAGATGATCAGTCCCACCGCGCCCGCGAGGATCGCCTGCCGGAAGAGGGGTGAGGGCGCCACCGCCGCGTGCGTGCCCGTTCCCTTGAACACGATCTCCATCTTGATGAGCCGGTTCTTGGCGTCGAGCAGCAGCCCACCCATCACCTCACGCGTCTCGCTCGCGAGGCAGAGCATCAGATAGCGTGCCGCGGATTCGGGATCGCTCATCAGGTCGCGTCCCACCAGCCCGCTCGCCGTCACGCGCCGGGCGATCTCGAGCACGGCCTCGACGCGCGCGGCCTTGGCGGGACCGATGCCCGACACGAGTGCGGTCAGGTCCGCCCCGCCCCGTGCGAACAGGCCCGGCAGCCCGCCCTGGAGCAGGAGCTCGCGAGCAGCGGACAGGACGGACTTCCCGGGGAGGCCCGTGCCCAGAATGATCGCCAGGAGCTCGTCGTCTTCCAGGGCGGACGCGCCGCGCGCAAGGAGCTTCTCGCGAGGCCGCTCAGCGGGCGGGATGTCCTGCATGCGCCGCTCGCGATTCGGCGGCGCCGTCCGAGGCTGATCCACGAGGGGCACGATGGGATCGCTCAGCGGCGCCGCTCCGGCTTCCACGAGACGAACGCTCGTGCGATCTCCGGCAGCACCTCGGCCGCATTCCGGCGAAATATCCCTTCGGCCAATGGAGCGATCGGAGTGACTTCGGGATTCACCTCGAAGAGGTGAGCGCCTCCGCGCGCCGCCATCAAGGCCAGCGACGAGGCGGGCGCCACGACGGATGAGGTGCCCACCACGAGGAAGACCGCGCTCTCGAGGGCGGCCTTCTCGGCGGCGCGCCAGGTGTCGGCCGCGAGCGCCTCGCCGAACCAGACCACCGACGGGCGAAGCAGGCCGCCGCACGCCCCGCACTTGGGCGGGAGCGAGGCGAACGGCCCTTCCGGCGTGGGGCGGATGGTCCCCTCGACGGTGCAGCGCGTCCTCAAAATCGAGCCGTGAAGCTCGACGAGATCCTTCTGCCCGGCCGCCTGATGAAGACCGTCCACGTTCTGGGTGAGCAGCGTCATGCGCGGGAGCAGACGCTGCAGCCGCGCGAGCGCCAGATGCGCATCGTTGGGCTGGGCCTTGAGGGTCGCCTCGCGGCGCCATTCGTAGAAACGCCACACCTTCACGGGATCCCGACGGAAGGCATCCTCCGTCGCGAGCTCTTCCGCGCGATGCCCTTCCCAGATTCCACCGGCGCCCCGGAACGTGGGAAGCCCGCTCTCGGCCGAGACGCCCGCTCCGGTCAGCACCGTCAGCGCACGGCCGGCAAGCAGCTCGCCGATGTACGGGGTCAGCGCCGAAAGGTCGGTCGTCACGGCAAACCCGGAGCGCTCCGTTGCAGTCGCTCCAGGCCGCGAAGCTTGTATTCCTCGGGCGCCGCCAAGCGCGCAGAGTCGCCCGCGGCGCGCTTGCGCCGCTGCAGGTGTAACACGCGGCGCGTCACCGTCGTCGTCGTGCGAGGCGTCTTTCGCATCCCTTCGCCCACGTCCGGTCCCACGTTCTCCGATTGCAGCTCCGAGCTCATCTCGAGGTTCACGAACACCGGAAGCCCCGCGACCTGACGAAGCTCGGGCGTCAACGCCTCGAGCGTTTCTCCTCGCAGCGGGAAGAGGCGCGTGAGCTCGTCGAAGGGCGAGCGCGCGTCCTCGAAATCCGGAGCGGCCTCGATCGTCCCCAGCAGCACGTTCTTCACGCTCACGAACCGGCCGGGGTTGTTCACCGCCAGCACCCAGCGGACTTCGATGGCGTACCGACGAGTCGCCGTGCCCTGGAAAGATCGACCCGCTCCGTCCGGTTTCACGGCGACCGAAAGGTCGCGCACGGACGGATGGCTCGCGCCCGAATCGCCCGACGGAAGGCCGCGAAAGAGCGACTCGAATTCCGAGACCGTGCACGCGGCCGAAATTTTCTCCTTGGTGTCGAGCAGCGTGACCGCTCCCCGCGCGGCCAGAGCGACGGACGCCGTCGCGTGTGGAAACGTCCCTTGTTCCAGCTCCCAGCGCGCCTGCTGGCCCGACACCATCACCGTGCCCACG
>JBDSFL010000301.1:0-3769 GCA_039919545.1 Thermoanaerobaculia bacterium
TCCAGTGGTCGCATGCCCATTAAGCCGCCGGCCGGCGGACGATTCCTCGGAGACGTGCTGTCTTTCGGCTGGGCGCTTCCGGCCTCCATCGCGGCGGGAGCGGGACTCGGCTGGCTCGGCGATCGCCTGTTCCACACGTTTCCGGTCCTGACGATCGTGATGGGCCTCCTCGGCATGGTCGGCGGCATGCGCCAGCTCCTTCGCGAATCCGATCGCCTCTCGCGGGACGTGTCGGGCGATTCCGACAAGCCGGACCCGGATTCAGGCGGACCCCCGCGCCCGTGAACGCCATGCCGGAGCCCGTCGATCAGGTCTTCTTCTGGTGCCCGAGAACCCTGCTGAGGAGCTCCGCGCTCGTCGCCGGCCTCGGGGCCATGGTCCTCGGTGCCACCGGTCGCTTTTCGGCCGCACTTGCCTTGACTCTCGGAGCAGCCGTGGCTATCGTCTCGGCCTTCTGGCTGGCAAGTCTTGTCGAGCGGCTCGAGGCTCCTCGTCCGGGTGCGACAGCCAGGTTCGGTTGGAAATTCTGGCTCAGGGGAGCGCTTCGATATACCGCTGGAGGCGCCGTTCTGTTCTGGGCGGTCCGCATGGTTCCGGCTCAGACCCCTTGGCTTCTCACCGGGCTCTCGACGGTCGTGGCCGCCATCGTCGTGGAAGGGCTGGGTGAGATCTGGAAGGAATCGCGGCAGAAACGAAGCGGGGCCTCGAGCCCCGGGTAAGACGGCGAGCGGAGAGAACGAAAGAGGCCAGACGTCCCGATGCATCACGAACACTCGATTTTCTTCCGGTTCTTCAACTCCCTGCTCGAGAAGCTGCTCGGGCCCGCGAGCGGAGCTCCCTCCTGGTGGAAAGAGGGAATCACGATCGGAGGCGCGCACATCGGCGGCATCGCGCCCGTGGGCGAGCACGGCGAGCTCCTGGGCTGGATTCCCGACCATGTCGCGATGGCGATCGCAGTGTTCCTGTTCGTGCTCGTGCTGGCGCCCCTCGTCTCGCGCTCTTACCGCAAGGAGTCGCCCGCTGGAGCCCAGAACGTGCTCGAGCTCGCGGTCGATTTTCTCAGGGGTCTCATCAAGGAGAACATTCCGCACCACGGGGAGAAGTACCTTCCCTTCGCGGGCTCTCTCTTCCTCTTCATCTTTCTCTGTAATTTCTGCGGGCTCTTCTTCTTCCTCCAGCCCCCGACCGCGAACCTCAATGTCACGTTCGCGCTCTCGATCACCTGCTTCCTCTACTTCAATGCCGAGGGCATCAAGGCGAACGGCCTGATCGGCTACCTCAAGCACTTCATGGGGCCGATGCTGGTGCTGGCGCCTTTGATGTTCCTGATCGAGATGATCGGGAACGTGGCCCGGGCCCTCTCGCTCTCGATGCGTCTCTACGGCAACGTCTTCGGCGAGCACACCGCCACCGGGATCTTCACCTCGCTCGTGCCCATCGTGGTGCCCTGGCCGATGCTCGCCCTCGGGATCTTCGGCGCGCTGCTGCAGGCCTACGTCTTCACGCTCCTGACCACGGTTTACATCGGCGGCGCCACCGCCCACGACCACTGATCACGACCAGCAACCCTCGACGAAATGAATAGTCAGAGAACCTTCAACCTCGAAAGGAGTTCTTCCATGTTCAAGAAACTCATCCCCGCAGGCGTCGTCACCGCCCTTGCCCTGATGCTTCCGAACCTCGCCCTCGCGCAGGAGCCCGTCAAGGCTGCCTCGGCCGGCGCCGGTTGGGGACACCTCTCGGCCGCCATCGTCCTCGGCATCGCGGCCGCGGCGGGCGCGATCTCGCAGGGACGTACGGCGGTCGCCGCGTGCGACGGAATGGCGCGCAACCCCGGCGCGTCGGCCCAGATCCGCGCCATGGCATTCCTCGGGCTCGTCCTCATCGAGTCCCTGGTCATCTATTCGCTCGTCATCGCGTTCGCCGTCCAGGGCAAGTAACACCTCCCGTTCCAGCACCTTGGTGAAGGACCCCGGCTCGTCCGGGGTCCTTCTCTTCGAGGTGACGGGAATATGTGGCACGCGATTCGTATTCATCTGTGGGACGCATGATGAAACCGAACTCCGCCTCCGCGAGCCTCTCCACCCTGAAATCCGCGGGCAAGTGGGACTTCCGCTCGGGTGAGCTACCGTTCGCGGACGCGCTCTACGGCGCCGCGCTCCGCCTGAGCCGCAACCGGCAGGATGCCGAGGATCTGCTCCAGGAAACCTACCTGAAGGCGTACGCGCATTACGACGGCTTCACCGAAGGAACCAATCTGAAGGCCTGGCTCTTCAGGATCCTCAAGAACGGTTTCATCAACGGGTATCGCCATCGGAAGATCGGGCCGGTCGAGGTCGATCTCAGCTCTGAAGACGAGCGGTTCGAGTCGGCCCTCGAGCGCCGCTCGAGTGACAAGGGAAACTCGCCCGAGGAGGAGCTCCTCGGCGCGACGATGGACGGCTCCGTCGCGGTGGCGATGGAAGCGCTGCCCGAGGACTTTCGCATCGTGGTCGAGCTGGCCGACCTGCAAGACTTCTCGTACCGGGAAGTGGCCGACATCCTCGAGATCCCGCTCGGAACCGTCATGTCCAGGCTGTATCGGGGACGCCGCCTCCTGGAGGATGCGTTGCTGGAGTACGGCCGGCGACGCCACTACCTGGGCGAGGAATCTCCGGCGCGCAGTCGCCGCCGGGAGCTGACCGCTGAATCGAGACGGCCCATCCCGAAGCGCCGTCCCGAAGCAGAAACGGTCAAACTGTCGGAATACCGCAAGCAGCAAAACCGTTAACTTATCGGAGCGCAATTCTGCTGAGATACTCCGCCGTGGACTGCCGAACCGCCGATCTCCTCATCGAAGCCTTCCATGACGACGAGCTCGAGGTCGCCCAGGTCGCTGGCCTCATGGCCCACGTGGAGTGCTGCCCTCCGTGCCGCCTGCGCCACGAGTCAGTCCAGCAGCTGCGGGAGCTCTGCCGGCAGGAGCGACCCGCCGACCGCTGTCCGGACGAGCTCAAGCGTCGCCTGGCCAGCTGTCTGCCGGGCGAGCGCGCGCGTCGGCGCCTTCCGGCCATCCGATCGGTCACGATCGTCCTGCTGGCTTCGGGCCTCGGTTTCGTGCTCGGACGGAAGCTTCCGCACGCAAGCGCGTCAGCATGGAACGACGGTGCCGCCCTCGTTGCTCTGCGTCCGCACGAAGTCGCCGGCGAGATTCTCTGTCTCCGCTGTGCGCTCGAAAAGGCGCTTCCTGGCACCACGCTCGCCGGAAAGAACCATCCCCCCGTCCTGAAGACGAGCGACGGCCGGCTGTTCCTCCTCGCCGATCATGCGGGGCTCGGCTTTTCGGCGGACGCGCTGCTCGGGAGCGGCTGCCAGGCGCGGCATGTCCGTGTGACCGCGCGCCTCGACCCGGAGCACGCAGTGGCCGACGTGGTCTCGCTGGCTCCCGGTCTCGCCGGGTCGGAGTCCTCCACGGGAACCACGCGAACGCTCTTCGTCCGGAATTCCGACGCTCGCCCTCCCGCACGATAGACTTCGGGGATGCCCCCGCGTGAACACCCGGATCAGATGGTGCTGCCGTTTGCGCTCGGCGCCGGCGCTCTTTCCTTCGTCGGAGGCGTCGCTGCGACACTGGCCGTGAGCTGGAGCGAGATCGACTCGGCGGCCGGCTTCCTTGCTTCGTCGCCGGTTCGCCACGGTCTGACCGTCGCCATGGTCCTGGCCATCGTGGTGGGCTCTGCCACGGCGTTTCTGACCCTGCGCCCCATGGGGCGCATGACCCGGGCCCTCG
>JBDSFL010000303.1:0-5153 GCA_039919545.1 Thermoanaerobaculia bacterium
GGCCGCGGCGGACGACGGAGGAGATTTTGGACGAGATTCTTGCGCATGCGCGGAGCCATCCGGGGTGGATGGAGCTTTCGGGGGGCGGGGCGGGCTGAGCCGCGCGTCAGGGATCACTTTGGGCGGTTATCATCGCGCATGCCCGAACAGGACCCAGGGAACGAAGCGGCTGAGTATCGCTATTCGGAGTGCGGACCAGGTTGGGCCCACGAATATCTCTGGAGTCCGCTGCGGCAGCTGCTCTCTCGAAACCGTCCGCCTCCTGCGCGAATTTTCGAGATCGGATGTGGAAACGGCGCATCCGCCCACATGCTTTCGACTCTCGGATACGAGGTCGCTGGGATCGATGCCTCCGTCTCCGGTATCCGCGTCGCCAACAGGGCCTATCCTGATCTGCGGCTCGAAGTTGCTTCGGCCTACGACGATCTGGCGGCTCGGTATGGAACGTACGACGCCGTACTCAGTCTCGAAGTCATCGAACATCTCTACGCGCCGCGCTCGTTCGTTCGATCGTTTCGTGGCCTCCTCGAACCAGGAGGGCTCGGAATCATCTCGACTCCGTACCACGGCTATCTGAAAAACCTGGCCCTTGCGGCTGCGAACCGATTCGACCGTCACCTCGATCCGTTGTGGGATGGCGGGCACATCAAGTTTTGGTCGCGGCCGAGCCTCTCTCGGCTGCTGAAGGAATTTGATTTCGAGAATCCCGAGTTCGTGAAGGTCGGCCGGATCCCTCCATTTGCCAAGTCCCTGATGGTCAGCTTTCGGGTGCCGGAGGGTTAGACTCGGCGTTCTGAACGATCCGTCGGATAGCGGGGCTTCGAAAGCCGGTGTCGTGACCGAAAGCGAAGGGCACGAGTCGCGGGGTAGGGTCCTCGCCAGGCGAGGAATTTTCAGTACTCTCTCTGGGCTCGCCTGCGCGCTAGTCGTCTTCGAGCTCCTCCTCAGGCAACTCGTCTGGACCGTGCCTGCGAAAGGGAATCGAGCGGCGCGAACGATTTCGAGGTTGAACGAGGGCGCCGGTGTCCGTCATTTCGACGGGAACGGATTCCGAGTCGTGCCAGGCGCACCGCTCGATGGGCCGCCCGTCCTCGTTCTTGGGGATTCGATGACCGAAGCGGTCCAGGTCGACGACGACGAGGTCTTCACTGCGCTCCTGCAAAGTCGTCTCTCGATCCCGGTCATCAACGCCGGACTCTCCTCTCGATCTCCCGCGGACTACATCGTGCTCGCTCCTTCCCTTCTGAAGCATGTGCACCCAACGTGGACGGTCATCGAGGTGAATGCCGCCGACTTGACCGACGATGGTTTTGCTCAGGGCAAGCGACGCTTCGTGGATCGATCCGGAGTCCTCGAGGTCCAGACGCCCGAGACGGTACACCTGGGTCTCTTGTCCCGAACGCTGGCGCGCGTCCGCCCCCACAGCGCTCTGATCAATTACGGGATCGCGAGGTTCGACATGTTCAGGTCCGGCAGCAGACTACCTGCCCTTTTCCGGGGCGCCGCCACTGAGAACGCCAAGACGCCCGCGCAACCTGTGGTTTATCCGGTCGAGCGTGAGCTGGATCTGATGCAGCGCTCGTACGGGAGCCGGGTGACGTTTTTCTTCCTTCCGGAGTTCAACCGCACGATCGGCTCGACCGAAAAGCGCTTCATTAGTCACTGTCTGTCCAGCCGATCGAGCTGCGTCAACCTCCGCGTGTCGTTTCGAGAATTCGAAGAGGAGGGGTGCGCCCCGTTCGGATTCCACAACAGCCGATTCGGAGGCGGTCACATGAACGCGGAGGGACACCGCGCCGCAGCCGACCTCCTGTCGAGGGAGCTCCAGGAGCTGAGGCGTCGTGGTCTTTTCTAGCCTTCGCTTCTTCCTGTTCCTGGCAACCATCCTCCTTGCCACGCGATTGGCGACGCGGTCCCGTACGCGGAAGCTGGTGCTGTGCGCAGGGTCGTGCCTCTTCTACGCGGCCTGGGACTACCGGTACCTCGCCCTGCTTCTTCTGATCAGCGAGATCGATTTCCTGTGCGCCGCCCGGATTGCGTCTACCGATCTGCCCCGGCGAAGGCGGGCCTGGCTATGGCTGAGCGTGGGGTCGAATCTGGCGATACTTGGCTACTTCAAGTACACGAATTTCTTCATTGCAAGCCTGAACGGGTTGTTCGCCTTCGCGGGAGCCGAGCTACCCCTTCTCGCGATCATCCTTCCGGCAGGAATCAGCTTCTACACGTTCAAGTCGATGAGCTACACGATCGACGTGTACCGGAGAAAAATCGCCCCGTGTTCGTCCCGTCTCGACTACACAATGTTCGTGACGTTCTTCCCAGATCTGATCGCGGGGCCGATCGTTCGCGCATCAGTGTTCCTACCACAGATGGACAGGGAGATCGGTCCCACCCGCGAAAGGCTCGTCCGCGGGGCCTCGATCTTCGCAATCGGCATGGGAAAGAAGCTTCTCGTCGCAGATCAGCTCGCGGTTGTGGCCGACGCGGTGTTCGCCTCCCCCGGTTCGTGGAGCACGATGACCAGCTGGGTAGGGCTCGTCGCCTACTCGCTTCAGATCTATCTGGATTTCTCGGGCTATTCCGACATGGCAATCGGTACCGCGAAGATGTTCGGCTACGACCTTCCGGAAAACTTCAACATGCCGTACCTGGCGGCAAACGTCTCTGAATTCTGGCGTCGGTGGCACATCACACTGGGCGAATGGCTCCGCGACTACCTCTACATTCCCCTGGGCGGAAGCCGTCACGGAACGCTCCGTACCTATCTAAACCTGACGATCACAATGTTGTTGGGTGGGCTGTGGCATGGGGCATCCTGGAATTTCGTGGCCTGGGGCGCGCTTCACGGCTGCGCACTCGGAGTTCATCGAATCTGGCGAGAGCGATACCCGCATGTGGCGCTGCCGGCTCGAGTGGGCACGGCCCTGACGCTCACGTTCGTCATGCTCTGTTGGGTTCCGTTTCGGGCCGTCGACTTCCCTTCCACCCTCGCAATATTCAAGAGCCTCCTCGGGATGGGAGACGGCCGAAACGTATGGTGGCCGTACGTTGTGGGATGGTCGCTGCTTCTTGTAGTCACCGGGCATCTCCTGATGCTGACCGTGAGCCGGTTCCGCCAAAATGTTCTCGACGCCTTAGATCTGGAATGCGTCCGGAATCCGACCTCCGGCTCCCACCCTGTGTTTCGCGCTCGCACCTTGATTGGGGCGTTCGCCGTAGCTGCCGCGATCCTAACGATCTTCTTCTTTGGATCGGTGAGCACCAGCCCGTTCATCTACTTCCAGTTTTGACGAGCGTGGGCGAGCTAGGCGCCGCTTCTCTCGAGGTTGATTACAGGCGCGTTCGGCGCTCGTGCGCGTTCCGCGGCTTTCCTTCCACTGCTGATTCCAGGTGCAAACCCCGCATAATCCACCCATGTGCGGCATCGCCGGGTTCCTGAGGCTTGACGGCACCGCGGCGGACGCGCGTGACGCGATGGGGATGGCCGATCTGCTGCGGCATCGCGGTCCGGACGGCGAGGGGAACCACACCTCCGGGCCTGTTGCGCTCGGGCATCGGCGGCTCTCCATCATCGATCCGGCTGGCGGTAAGCAGCCGGTGTCGAACGAAGACGGGACGTTCTGGATCACTTACAACGGCGAGATTTACAACTTCGCCGAGCTGCGTCGCGAGCTCGAAGCGAAGGGTCACACGTTCCGCACGCACTGCGACACGGAGGCGGTCGTACACGCATACGAAGAGTGGGGCGAGCACTGCCTCGCTCGGCTGCGCGGCATGTTTGCATTCGCGATCTGGGATGCGCGCAAGCACGAGCTGTTTGTTGCGCGCGATCGGTTTGGCATCAAGCCGCTGTACATCTACTCCTCCGACGGCGTCTTCGCATTCGCTTCAGAGTTGCAGGCGTTCGATGCGCTTCCCGATTACGAGCCGACGGTCGACATGCAGGCCGTCGATCTCTACCTGCAGTTTCAGTACATTCCGGCGCCATTCACCATTTTCCGTGAAGTGCGAAAGCTGCCGTCCGCGCACTGGATGCGCGTCTCGGCGAACGGGCGAGTCGAAGGTCCGCGGCGCTACTGGAATCTCGAGTTCCGTGCGGACGAATCGCTGTCGGAAGGGGAGTGGCTCGAGAGGCTCGATGCCGCGCTGCGCGAAACGATTTCGGCGCACCTCGTATCCGACGTGCCATTCGGCGCCTTTCTGTCGGGGGGCGTCGACTCCAGCACCGTCGTCGCGTATATGAGCCAGATCCTGCGCGAGCCCGTGAAGACGTTCTCGATAGGCTACGCGGAATCAGAGTACGACGAAACGTCCTACGCGCGGCAGGTGGCGCATCAGTTCGGCACCGACCATCACGTAGAAATCGTCAAACCGGATTCGATGTTCGTCCTCCCACGACTCGTCCGCCACCTCGGCGAGCCGATGGCGGACAGTTCGGCGATCCCGACATACTACGTGTCGCAGCTCGCGTCGCGACACGTGAAGATGGTGCTGTCGGGTGACGGCGGCGACGAGCTGTTTGCCGGATACACGTCGTATCCATTCATCCTCTGGTCGCAGCGGAAACCGGCCGCGATCACCGATCGCTTGCGGCACGCGGCCGGCGACGTCGCCCGCCGGGCCGGATTGCGACCGCCGCTACCGAGCGCCGACGACGTGTGGTTCGGGAACACGTCGTATTTCAACGAGTCGCAGCGCGGGCGCTTGTGGCGACCGGAGTTTCGCTCGCTGATGCCGCAAACGCGGGCGTGGTTCGATGGTCAGTTACGCCTAGCGCCCGTCGACGATCTCGTCGCCCGCTTTCAGTACCTCGACGTCAATTCCTATCTGGCATACGACATCCTGCCGAAGGTCGACGTCGCCAGCATGTGCCACGGCCTCGAGGTGCGGGTGCCGCTCATCGATCACGTGTTCACCGATGTGATCTCGCGTATTCCGGCGCGGTTCAAGGTGAAGTCTCCATCTGTGGGTGAGTTGCGCGACGACGTGCCGCTGGACGCGCTGACCGGCAAATACCTTCTGAAAAAAAACGGCGAGCGCTTTTTCTCTCAGGAGTTTCTGCATCGGAAAAAGCGCGGGTTCGACGTGCCGATCAAGGATTGGATCGCGAAGACGGCTCGTGACGAAACGCGGGAGCGGCTGGTCGCGTCGCC
>JBDSFL010000318.1:0-2905 GCA_039919545.1 Thermoanaerobaculia bacterium
GGAATTCGACGAGACGCGGCGCGAGAAGGAGCGGCTCCGCCAGTCGACGGAGAAGCTGGCGGAGGAGAACCGCGACTTCGCCCAGCGCTACGTCGAGCTCGAGGACCATTCCACGAGCCTGGCGAACCTCTACGCGGCCACGTTCCAGCTGCACTCGACGCTCGATCCCAACGCGGTCGTGAAGTGCATCGTGGAGATCGCGCTGAACCTCATCGGCGCCGCGGAGTTCGTCCTCTACCTGGCCGACGACGCCAAGGGGGACTACGTGGTGGCGGCGCGCGAAGGCGAGCTCGTGCCCGACGTGCCGCGTCTCCCCTCGCTCTCCACCCTCGAGCAGGCCGCCATCGACATGAAGCGCACGGTCTTCTCCGAGGAGCTGCCCGAGACCCGGAACGACTCGGCCGCGCCCATCTGCTGCGCGCCGCTGTATTTCCGCGAGCGCCTCGTCGGCGTCCTCACGATCTACGCTCTGCTCTCCCACAAGAAGACGTTCTCGCAGCTCGACCGCGAGCTGTTCGACCTCCTCGGCGAGCAGGCCGCGCTCGCGATCGTCTCCTCTCAGGCCTACGTTTCGGTGGACCGCAAGCTCAAGACGGTCCAGCGATTCATGGACCTCTTGAAGAGCTGACCGCATGTCGCAGTCTTCTTCCGGCACCCCCGCCGAGACGAGCATCCTGGAAGGAAAGCTGGAGGACTTCCCCCTCGCCGACATCCTCCAGGTGCTCCAGGTCAGCGGCAAGAGCGGCGCTCTGTTCCTCACCCGCACCGACGGTCAGACCGCGGTGCTGGCCTTCCGCAACGGCCAGATCGTCCAGGCCCTCAGTACCGAGTCCTATCAGACCCTCGGCGATCGCCTCATGAAGGCCGGCACGATCACCCGCCTCGACCTGCACGAAGCGCTCGGATACATGGCGCACTTCCCCGGCATGAGATTGGGAGACGCGCTGGTCGACCGCGGCTACGCCACGCGCACCGAGGTGGAGGGCGAGGTCAAGCTACAGATGACGGAGACGATCGAACGTCTGATGTCGTGGAACGACACGGACTTCGAGTTCCGCATCGGCCTCGTGTCCCTGGGCCGCGGCGTCCCCGACTTCGCCGTGGATCTCGTGCTCGACAAGGGCATGGAGCCCCGGCACATCCTGCTCGAGGCGAGCCTGCTGCAGGACAAGCGCAACCGCGAGAAGAACAACGCCGCCGCCCCGGAGCCCAAGACGCATCCCCCCGTCATCCCGCTCCGCGAAAACGGCCCGCGCAGCGCCACGAAAGACGCCGAAGACGAGGACGAGGAAGCCAGGAAGATCGTTCGCTGGTTCGACCAGGGCGCCACGTCCCCTCCGGCCGACCTGGCCGATCCCGAGCAGAAGCGAATCGCCGAGTCCTTCCTCTCCCTCAGCGAGGAGCTGTTCGTCGCTCAGGGGCGCGGAGAGATCGGCCTATTGCTCCTGCGCTACGCCAGCGAGCTGTATGCCGACGGCGGCCTCGTGATCCGGGACAAGGGGGGCTTCCGCATTCTCGGCCAGTTCGGAGCGGCATTCTGGTGGGGAGAACGCATCTCCGACGAGCCCCAGACCGCCTTCGAGGCGGGCGAGAGCCCCCTTTTCGACGCGATCGCCGCCGACAGCCGCCCCTATGCCGGATTCATCGCGATGACCGCTCAAGGGGGAATCAAACCCGTCGATCCCCGCACGCCAGGCGCCGTCCCCGCGCTGGCGGTGCCGCTCCTCGTGCTGGGCAATGTCTCGCTGATCCTGTTCTGCCGTTCCGCCGTGGCGGGTGCGCCCGACGCGCGCGCCCTGATCGCGCTGGCGCGGCAGGTTTCGATCACGCTCGAGAACATGACTCTGCGCGAGATGGCCAAGCGCTCAGCCCCGTAGCCGGATTGCTCGGAAAGGTTTCTCGCTCGCCGACAGCCTCGCCGCCCACGGCGGTTTCGATCGATCCCCGGAATCAGCCGTTGGGAGTCGAGAGGAAGTCGATCGTGATCCGTGCGAACGAGGCGTTCTTCCAGTCGTCGGTCTTCGTCTTCGAGAGGATCTCGATCGGCGTTTCGTCCTTCTGATCGGCGAGCAGCGTCGCGGTGTACGAAAACCGCGCGCGATCTTTTCGCGACACGTCCTGACACTGCACGGTGATGAGGACGTAATGATTCTCGTGGTCGGTGTTCTTGTAATAGAAGAGCCACTTGGGAGCCACCGAGTCTCCCTTGGACGAATCCTCGCGAACCTCGACCGAGGAGATCGCCAGGTTCCAGTCCCGCGTCGAGTATGTCGCGTTCGGGAACGGAAGCTTCACTCCTCTGGGAATCTTGATCAGGTTTGCGCTGCGAGTCCAGATCGTGCCTGTGAGAGGCAGGCCCACGAGCAGGAAAGCGACGATCCCGGCTCCCGTCAAGAGAGCCGATCTCGAACACGGACCGCCCTTGCGAGCAAGCATTTTCCTGCATTATAGGCTCGGCGCTCGATCAAGCCGCGGGACGCGCCAGAAGTTCGCGGATCTGCTCGACCAGCGGCGTCATCGGTTTTCTCCCGTGGATCGCGAGCCGCGGCGCGTTCCGGGAGCGGCAGGCTCCCCCTGCGGTCGGCGGCGCGTCCTGGAGAATGATGGGAGCTCTCTGGGACCTCCGCGCGCAGAAGCTGCCCTCGATCTCGTCCTGCTGGCTCTCGGACAGGGAACCCTCCAAGATCACCAGGTCGAAGCTCTGGAGGGCGACCATCTTGATCCCTTCGGAAGGGGTGATCGCGGTGGCCACGCCGAATCCGAGCGCCTGGAACGTTCGCACGAAGTTCCGGCGCACGAAGGCCGAGTCTTCGATCAAGAGAAGCCTCGGTTCCCCTGCCGCCGCTCCGCAACCCTCGTTCGCTCCGGTTTCCTGCTCCTGTCTCATCGCGTCACCCCCGCACCT
>JBDSFL010000449.1:0-5823 GCA_039919545.1 Thermoanaerobaculia bacterium
GCACCCCGGAAGGAGCAGGGCGATCACAACGGCGAGAGTCTTCGTTCGAGCCATCCGAGGCCTCCGTCTGCGATGAGCGCCAGCAGCGCCGCGGGCACCGCTCCCTGCAGGATCTGATTCGGATCCACCGAGGCCAGCCCTCGGAAGATGAACACCCCGAGTCCGCCGCCGCCGATCGCCGCCGCGATGGTGGCCGTCCCCACGGTCGTCACCGCGGCGACGCGCACGCCCGCGATGATCGTCCGCGCCGCCATGGGCAGCTCCACGCGCACGAGCCGCTGGCGGTCGGTCATGCCCATGGCCGTCGCCGACTCCAGCACGGCCGGATCGAGCGTGAGGAGGCCGGTGAGCGTATTGCGCAGGATCGGAAGGAGCGCGTAGAGCACGAGGGCCACGATGGCGGTTCGCTGGCCGATGCCGCCGATGAAGGGAATCGGGATGAGAAATCCGAAGAGCGCAAGCGACGGGACGGTTTGCATGATGTTGGCAAATCCGAGCACCCACGGGCGCGCTCCCTTCCGCCGGCTGAGCGCGATGCCGGCCGGGATGCCGATGACGCAAGCCGCCCCGAGGGCGATGAAGACGAGCACGAGGTGCTCCAACGTCAGCTGCAGCACCTCGCGCGCGGGCCCGCCTGGCGTCATGGCTCGAGCCGCCAGTCGAGGCCCGCCAGGAACGTGCGCGCCTCGGCGCTCTCCGCGTGAAGAAACTCCCGCGGAGGCGCGACGAGCGACACCCGCCCGTCCTCGAGCAGCGCCACGCGGGAGGCCAGCCCCAGCGCCTCGCGCACGTCGTGCGTGACGAAGAGGCAGGTCTTGTCGAGCGTCTTCATCAACGCGTGGAGCTGGCGCTGCAGCTCGAGGCGGGAGACGGGATCGAGCGCGCCGAAGGGCTCGTCGAACAGGAGGATCGGGGGGTTGGCAGCCAGCGCGCGGGCGACTCCCACCCGCTGACGCTGCCCTCCGGAGAGCTCGCGCGGAAAGCGCGCGCGAAACTCGGCAGGAGGGAGGCCGACGCGATCGAGCAGCTCGTCCACGCGGGCCGCGATGCGCGCCGACGGCCATCCTTCCAGCTCGGGGACGAGGCCCACGTTGCGTGCCACGGTGAGATGAGGGAGGAGCCCCGATTCCTGGATCACGTAGCCGATCCGGCGCCGCAGCCGGATCACGTCCCAGCTTCGAGTGGACGTTCCTTCGACCAGCACCTCGCCGCCCGACGGCATCAGCAGCGCGTTCACGAGCTTCAGCGCCGTGGTCTTTCCCGAGCCGCTGCGTCCGAGCAGGACGAGCGTCTCACCGGATTCCACCTCCAGGTCGAGTCCGCGCAAAACATCTCTGCCATCGAACCGGTACGAGGCCTCCCGGAAGGCGATGGCGGGTTGCATTGCGGGCAGTCTAACCGCGCAAAGCGCTCATGAAGTACGCTCCTCGTTCATGTCGGTTCCCACGCTCTTCAGCTTCGGTTACTGGGGCTGGGGCTCGCGCACGGAGCGGCTCGTCGAGGCCATGGATGCGGTGGAAACCGCGCGCGGGCACCTTCCTCCCTTCTTCGTGGACATCCGCCTGCAGCGTTCGGTGCGCGCGGTAGGCTTCAACGGAGCCGCCTTCGAGAAGCTGGTGGGGAGAGAACGCCACCTCTGGCTGCCCAAGCTGGGAAACGAGTCCGTGCGCACCGGCGCGGCCGGCATCGTGATCGCAGAGCCGGGCGCCGCGAGTGACCTGCTCGACCTGGCCCTGGAACGATGGAAGAAGAAGCAAGATCTCGTTTTCTTCTGCGCGTGCGAGCGGCCTGCCACCTGCCATCGCGGTGTCGTGGCGAAACTGCTCAGAGCCGAGGCGAAGCGGCGCGGCACCGAAGGCAACGTGGTCGAGTGGCCGGGCGCGGCGCCGCGAGAATTGGAGCTGACGCTGCCACCGGCAGCCTTTCGCAAGCTGCGTACGGGCGCGAAATCGATCCCGCTCCCGCCCGATTTCCCGCTCGCGGAAGCAGGCGCGCTGGGCTGGGGCTCGATCGTCCGCTGTATCGACGCGTCTGCCGAGCTCTTCGCCATCGTGGGCCCGGCACGCCACGCCACGCCACGGCCGGCTGGACGCTCCCCGTGCTCGCGCCACCCGCAACGTCGCGGAGCGACGCGAGACGGAGCGCCCATGAGATCACCCAGACCATTTTGGGGTCAGGTCCTCATTCTCAATTATAGGTGCTGCATGATGGGCCGGGCGCCTTTGGGCGGCTCCCGGCCCTTTCCCGGTCAGGCGATCGTCGAGAGCTCGAAGAGGTAGTCCACGAAGGAGCGCACGGCGCCGTCGTAGCCCATCACCTTGGGATTGGTCGAGTCGATCACGTAGTACTCGTCCGGCGCGTGGGCGCCGCTGCCATGACCGAGTCCGAAGTGCCCGCTGGGCAGGCTCAGAGGCGCATTGGTGAAGACGAAGCCCGGGTAGGAGCCGGCGTTGCGGGGCCAGAGAAACGGATCGAGCCCCACGCTCTTGTACACCGCGAACTGGGCGCGAATGACGGCGGCGTCCGCCGAGGTGCTCGTCGGGTCGTAGCCGCCGCTCGCGTTCACCTCGATGTCGCCGAAGCCGCGCTTTGCCAGATGCGCCTTGAGCGCGGCGAGCGAGCCGTCGTACGTCATGTCCGGCACGAGGCGGAGATCCAGCTTGGCGACGGCACGATGGGGAAGTACGGTCTTGCCCCCCACGCCGGTGTAGCCGCCGACGAGCCCTTCGATGTTGACCGTCGGAGAGAAGCAGAAGCTCTCGAGCGAGGCGCGCCACGAAAGGTCGTGGATCCAGCGATCGGTCGAGCAGAGGCGCTTGGCCGTGGACTCGTCGAGGCGCGAGGCGGCGGCGTCGAGGATCGCCTTCTGGGCGGCGGAAGGCGGGCGCGCCGCGTCGGCAAACCCGTCGATGGCCGGATCACCGTCCTTGGTGACGAGCGTCGCGAGGGCCTGCACCAGATGGAAGGACGGGCTGTCGAGGCGGGCCCGATTCGCGGAGTGGACGTCTTTCTTGGGGCCGCGCCCCCATTTCTCGCCGCTCGCGACGAGCTCGAGCTCGATGACCCCTTTGGCCCCGAGCGAGACGGTGACGCTCCCGTCGGGATCCTGCCCCGCGGAAGGCATGAATACACCGGTGCATCTGGCCAGCGCGGCGCTCACCTCGGGCCGGCGCACGACCTGCCGGAAATGCGTGGAGCCGATCTCCTCTTCCCCTTCGGCGACGAGGACGAGGTTGACGGGCAGCTTCCGGCCCGCGCCGCGGATGGCGTGCAACGCCGCGAGGAATGCGGCCTGCGGCCCCTTCTGGTTCACCGCGCCGCGGCCCATGATCACCTTGCCGAAGCCAGGCTTGTCGACGAGCGCGGCATCCCACGGCGGCGACGACCACTCGGCGGGATCGACCTGCTTCACGTCATACATGAAATAGAGGCCGACCGTGCGCTTCGCCCCCGCATCCAGCGTGGCGAAGACGCCCGGCTGTCCGTCCGTGGGAACCTTGGTCACCGTCTGGAAGCCGGCATCGCGGGCCAGCTTCATCATCAGCTCGCACCCCTCGTTCATGCCGCGCTTCTCGGCAGCAATCGAAGGCTGCCGGATCCACTCCTGCAGCCGCTGCACGGATTCGGTGTGCCGTCTGGCAATCTCGGCATAAACAGGCGCCAAGCCCGAATCGCCCCGAAGAATGCGTGGAAGAGAGAGCGCGGCCACACCAGTAGCAGCGGCGCCCAGGACGTCGCGTCGTGTGAATGTCGGCATGCCGGGAAGTCTAGACCAGCGGGCGGCTTTGGAAGGGATCAGCCCAGCCAAGAAGCGCCGAGAACGGGTCGCGCGGAGAATGCGGGAAAGCAGCGACGGAAAGGGCGTCAGCTCAATCGGCGGCCTATTTGCCCTTGCCGTCCGTCGTTCGGAACGAACACCGCGATCTCGTGCTGGATCCGCCACGTCGGAGGGCGCACTCCGTCCCGGGCGAGCGGCGCGGCCTGTATCAGCAGAGCGGAGTGTCAGCCGCGCCTCTCGGACCGAGATCGTGGTTCGTGCACTCTGCCTCAAGGTTCTCGCGCGGCATCTCGGTCCTATGTCGCCGGGACGGAGCGCACCCTCCGACGGGCTCTTCGTAGCCGCTCCGATGAGTCGAGCCGAAGAGCACTCTCTCTCTGAAGGAAGCGACCAAGCGCACGATCCGCTCGTCGGAAGGAACGATTTCGACCGGCGAACGGCGCGGCCAGGTAGAAGCAGGCGAGGACTCAGGCCGCGCCTCTGTACGGAGATGCTGTGCCGAAACAGCAACCTCACCATCAGCGCGGCGCATCTCCTCCCAACGTCGCCGGACGAAATCGCTCCCTCCGACGAGTTGCCGGCGTATCAAGTGCTAACGATCGAAGAGCACGCGCTTGGTGGGGCGACACCGCAAGACCGCACGTGGTTGCCTTTGTAACAGCTGAACACGTTGCCGCTGGGCGGCGCCGCGCTTGTGAAGAGCGAAGTCCTCGCCGGCAGTGGGCAATGGCTCGATCCCGTGCCCAGGCGATTCGACCTCGTGAGTCACTGCGTGGCGTTGTCCGACAGTCTTCTGGCGACGTCGCGCAGCGACTCGCCGCTGCTGTATTTAGTCCCTCCCTGTCTCCCTCTCTTCGTCCGGTCGCAATTTGTGATGTCGAGAGCCCCGTGCCCGGTGATCGGCGTCGACGGCCTAGAGGAGCTTGCGCCGCTGAATCTCGAGGCTGCTATGACATCTCAGCAAGATCCTCGAGAGCGCCGCGATGACCTCTCTCGTATCGACGGCGCGGCGCGTTCGGCGCACGCCGATCTCCGGGCGCGGGGCGTGTCAAGCGCGGAGACGGCACGTGAGAAAGCCAGACCTCACGAATTGCCACCAGCGAAGAGCCCGCCGGAAGGGGGTGTCCTTCCGGCGACGTTGGGAGGAGATGCACCGCCGGGACCGTGAGGCAGCCAACAAGTACAGGGCATCTCCGGACACGAGCCGCCGGCAGAAGGCGGTGTTCGCCCGGAAGGGCATCCCCTTCCGGCGGGCGTCTCCAGCAAGAGCAAGACTCCGAGGTGCTCTTCGAACGACCCCCTAAATTACGTCTTGTGCCGGTACCCGTTCATGAAGGCGACATCGAGATCCGACGCGGCTCCCAGGAGCACGGCCTCTCCGCCGGCCTCGTCGATCGCCAGGAGCGACACGTAAGCCAGGTCGAGCACGTTCTTGATGAGCCTTGCTGCGCGGCGGCCGATCTCGTGAAGCTCCGTCTGGGCCACGGCGATCCTCCCCAGCTCGTCCAGCGCCGTCAGGAGCTCGACGTCCGAGCCGCGCCAGGGAGTGGGGGAGTCGCTCACGACGACGTCTCCGAGCCTATTGATTCGAGAAAGCGATGTAGCTCCCGTCGTTCGTGGCGCCGCTGTCGGAGGAGGCGCCGTCGTTGGCGACCCCGTAGGCGACGAAACGGCTCGTCCCGGCCGTCCGCACCACGCGCACGAAGCCGTTCGAGACACCGAACGTACTCAGGATGCCGCTGAGCTGCCCCCAGCCCTTCGGTGGAAGCGAATACTCGACGGTGCTGCCCGCCAGCAGTCCCGTATCGCCGTTGTAGACGTCCACGCGGAAATTGATCGAGGCCGAGGCCTCGCCCAGATTCGCAATGGCGACGTTCGAGCGAACGGCACCGTCTTGCTGCAGGCCGAACACCCAGGCCTCGGTCGTGGCCGCCTGCGACGCGCCGAGCGCCGGATAGAACAGGCCGTACTGTCCCCCGCCGCCGGGCGCGGACGTCTTGGCCCCCGCAAAGCCGGGAACCGTCGTGTTGAGCGTGGTGAACGTC
>JBDSFL010000347.1:0-4905 GCA_039919545.1 Thermoanaerobaculia bacterium
TCGATCGCGTGCTCGGCCCCGACGTCTCGGCCGCCCGCCGATCGAATCCTGGGGCAGCTGGCGGCGACCCAGCCGGTCGAGGGCGTCGAGATCATTCCTCTCTCGCTGCACGTCGATTACTGGAACCGGCTGGGCTGGAAGGATCCCTTCTCGTCGGCGGCATTCAGCGAACGGCAGGCTGCGTACGGACGCCGCTTCTCGGGAGATCGGGTCTATACGCCGCAGATGGTGGTGGACGGGGCGACGGAGCTGATCGGCAGCGACGAGTCACGCGCCCGTGCGGCGATCGTGGCAGCGTCCCGCAGCGCCAAGGCGAATCTCACGGTGAAGCCCACGTTCCATGCCGACGGCGCGGTCACGATCGAGGTGAGCGTGTCCGCCGGGAACGTTCTCGCCCCTGACGAAACGGCGAATCTCGTGCTGGCCTTGTCCGAGGAGGGCCTCGCGAGCCAGGTGACGGCGGGGGAGAACAGCGGGCGGCGGTTGCCGCACACCGCGGTGGTTCGAAGCCTCACGACCCTCGGACGGCTCCGGGGCTCGGACGGAAATTACCGCGCCTCCCGTCGCATCGAGCCGCCGCGCGGAGGCGGGCTCGCGATGGTTCGAGCGGTGGTATTCCTCCAGGAGGAGCTGAGCCAGCGCGTGGTCGGCGTGGCCCGCACTCCGCTCCTGGCACGGCTCGCGGCAGCTCCGCGCTGAACGAATCGGTACGCATCCAGTGGTGGCCAGAGGGCGGCGGCTTCGACCGCACGCGCTTCAGAGCGTCATGGCCTCGAGCACGCTCGCCACGGCGCGCACCGACCGGTCCACGTCCTCGACCGTGGTCTGCCATCCACAAACGCTCACGCGCATCGCGCGCCGTCCGCGCCACGTGGTGCCGCCGAAGAAGGCCTCGCCGGTCGTGAGGACTCCGGCGATCACGGCGTCCGTTCGTCGATCGTGGTCCTCCTCGGAGGCTCCCGTTGCCGGATCGACGAAGCGCACGAGCCCCTGATTGAGGGTGGGCTCCCACAGCAGCTCGGCTCCGGGCAGCGCGCCGAGGCGCGTCACGAGCACGCGGGCGTGCTCGCAGCTCCGATCCACCAGCTGCTCGAGGCCGTCGCGTCCGAGCTGCCTCAGCGCGGCATACGTGGCGAACCCGCGAGCGCGCCGTGACCATTCGGGGTTCCAGTCCATCTGGTCGCGCGCCTTCGCATCGTGGGTGAGGTACGGCGCTCGGTGGGACATGGACGCGCGATGGGCCTCGGCATTCGCCACGAACACGTAGCCGCAGTCGTACGGAACGTTCAGCCACTTGTGCCCGTCCGTCGCCCAGGAATCGGCCTGGTCGATGCCCGCGACGTGATGCCTGTGCCGCGCGCTGGCCCCTGCCCAGAGCCCGAACGCGCCATCCACGTGCACCCAGACGCTGTGCCGCTTGGCGAGCGGAATGAGCGCTTCGAAATCGTCGTAGGCGCCGATGTTCAGGTCACCCGCCTGCAGCAGGAGAATGGTGGGGACGCCGGGCGAGGCCGCCAGGGCGTGCGCGAGCGCTGCTTCGCCGAGTCTCCCCTGCGCGTCCGAGGCGAGATCTTCCACGTGGGACCGGCCGAAACCCAGGAGGCGGATCGCGCGCTCGATCGATCCGTGGCGCTGATCGTTCGAGAGGATCCGGATCGCGGGCGCGCCGTAGAGTCCGCGTTCCTCCACGTCCCAGCCCCGCTCGGACAGGAGCGCATGACGAGCGGCCGCGAGCGCGGTGACGTGAGCCATCTGACAGCCGCTCACGAGCGCGAAGCTGGCGCTCCTGGGCAGGGTGAGAACGTCCTTCAGCCAGCCGCCGGTGACCTCCTCGACGACCGCCGCCGCAGGCGCGCAGGCGTAGAGCGCGGCGTTCTGGTCCCACACGGCCGTCAGCCAGTCCGCGGCAAGAGCGGCCGGCAGCGATCCGCCGACGACCCAGCCGAAGAAACGTCCCCCCGCCGAGCCGAGGAGACCACCGTCCACATCGGCGACCAGATCGCTGATGACCTGCTCCGGCGGCAGCCCTTCGGCTTCGAGCGAGCGCGCGAGCCGCTGACGCAGGGTGGCGAGATCGGCCGTGGCAGCCACGGAGCTGATGTCGAGCGCGTCGAGATAGGTGAGTGCCCGGTGAAACGCCGCCGCGAGCGGTGCGCGAAAGGGAGCTGAGGTTGCCATGCGGGAGTGGGTCCCTCGTTACAGAGCGGCGCGGAGCGCCACCGGGCGAAGCGAAAGGATGCTCTTGGTCATCGTGGCCTTGATCTTACGGCGGCCGCACCCATCGTGCGCGGCCGCTGGCGATTGCCGTTTCCGTCTACCAGATCCGGATGCGGTCGGCGGGGAGAAGGGCGAGCTTCTGTCCCGGCTTCACGTCGAACGCGGCGTACCAGGCATCCAGGTTCCGAACCATGTCGGCGCGGAATTCGGAAGGCGAGTGCGCGTCGAGCATCACCTGCTGCCGGAGCGATGCCTCGCGGCTCTTGCCCCGCCAGGACTGGCCGAAGGCGATGAAGAACTGCTGGTCTCCCGTCACCCCGTCGATGGGCGCGGCGTCCTTGCCGGCGAGCGAGAGACGATAGGCGTCGTAGGCGGCGGCGAGCCCGGCCAGATCCGCGATGTTCTCGCTGAGCGTGAGCTTGCCGCTCACGGCGAGGTCCGGAAATGGCTTGTAACCGTCGTACTGCTTGATGAGCTGTTCCGCCGACGCGCGGAAGTGGGCGAAGTCTTCCTTGGTCCACCAGTTCCGAAGCCGCCCCGTCGCGTCGAAAAGCGCGCCTTGGTCGTCGAAGCTGTGGCTGATCTCGTGGCCGATGATGGCGCCGATCGAGCCGTAGTTCATGACGGCCGGGCGCGCTGGATCGAAATACGGCGGCTGGAGAATCGCCGCGGGAAAGTTCATCGCGTTCATGGCCGGCAGGTTCACGGCGTTCACGAGCTGCGGATTCATCACCCACTCGTTGCGGTCCACGGGCCTGCCCAGCCGGGCCAGTTTCTGGCGAGTGTCGAACAGCGACGCGCGCTCGGTGTTCCCGAAGGCGTCACCGCGCACGACCTGATAGCCGGAATAATCCTGCCATCTGTCCGGATATCCCACGCCGACCCTCAGCACGGCCAGCTTCGCTTTCGCTTTCTTCTTCGTCTCGGGAGACATCCAGTCCAGGGCGTCGATCCGCCGGCCGAACGCGGCGAGCTCGTTCTTCACCATCGCCTCGACGAGCGCCTTGTGAGCCGGAGGAAAATATTTCGTGACGTACAGCTTGCCGACCACTTCGCCCAGCGCCGCGTCCGTGGCGGACACGCCGCGCTTCCAGCGGTCGCGCAGCTGGGGCGTTCCGGCGAGGGTCTTGCCGTAGAAGGCGAAGCGCTCGTCGACGAAGCCTTTCGACAGAACGGGCGAATAGTGCTCGATGGCGCGATAGGCCAGGTAGTCCTTCCAGATCGGCAAGGGCTGGCTCCGGACCAGCGCCGATAGGCTCGTCATCGCCGCGGGCTGCCACACCACGAATTCTTTCTGCGTGCCGAGGCCGGCGGCGCCGAAATACACCTTCCAGTCGAGCCCCGGAGCCTTGACGTCGAAGTCGGCGCGCAGCCAGTGGTTGTTGCCCTTCTCCACGTCCTCGGAATCGACGCGGCTCAGGTGCGCCTCGGCGATGCGGCGCTCGAGATCGAAGATGCCCGTGGCCTTCGCGTCCGCATCCGCCATTTTCGCGAGCTTCAGGACGGCCGCGATGTGCGCCTGGTACGTCGTGCGGATTTCCGCCATGCGCGGCGAGGGATCCAGGTAGTAGTCGCGATCGGGCATCCCGAGGCCGCCCTGGAGCAGGAACGGCAGGTAGCGGCTCGGGTCGTTCAGATCCTGCGCCACCCAGAGACCGAGCAGGTTGTCGGTGTAGAAGTTCGTGGAGTTGAGGACGTCGACGTCCGCGCGCAGGCCTTGCCCCAGGATCTGAGCGAGACCCTGCGCAGTCTTGATCGCGGCGATGCGCGCGAGCATGGGCTGGAGCGGGGCGATGCCTTTGGCCTCGATGGCCGCCTCGTCCATGAAGCTCGCATAGAAGTCGCCCACCTTGCGGGCGTCCGAGCCCGCCGGAGCCTGCGTCTTGGCAGCCTCGGTGATCAGGTCGGCGGTGCGTTTGGCCGTCAGCTCGCCCAGCTGAGCACCTGCTCCGAAGGAGCCGCGATCGGCCGGGATCTCGGTGTTCTTGTACCAGGTGCCGTTGGCGTAGAGGAAGAAGTCGTCTCCGGGGGCGACGGAGCGGTCCAGGCCGGCCAGATCGATTCCGATGCTGGCCGCGGGCGCCGCGCCGGCGGCTGCGCTGGCCGGGGTCTGGGCAAGCGAAGACGAGCCGATTGCGATGAGCATGGCAATCAGTATGGGTCGGCTGGTGAGCTTCATGACGCCGACGATAGGGGCTGGGTCGCGCAGGGGCAAGGGAGCGAACTTCATGGGTCGTGATACGAATGGCGCCGGAAAGAGTTCAGCCGAGGGCTTTCACCAGCCTGGCCACATCGGCCGACCCGAGGCCGGTGGCGGCATCCCATCCCTTGGTCGCCGCGAAGCCAGCCACTCCTGCGTAATCATTCTTCCCCTCGAGCACATCGTTGTACGGTGTGCTTCGACCGGCGGCGGCGGCATAGAGCGTCGCGTTCGCGGCTCCGAGCCTCGGTCGTCCGGCCGACACGCGCGCGGCGTTCACCTGGGCGAGGAAGCCGGCCCAGATGGGCGCGGCCACGCTCGTGCCCCCCGCGGCCGTCCAGCTCTTCCGGACGAAGATCGAGAGCCCCGGATCGGGAGAAGCCACCGCGGCCACATCGGGAATGCCTCGCCCCGTCACGCCGGTTCGACGCCCGAGATGCTTCTTCTGCCATTCGGGAACGCTCACGAATCGTGAAAAGCCTCCGCCC
>JBDSFL010000516.1:0-3534 GCA_039919545.1 Thermoanaerobaculia bacterium
CGCTGGAGCGGCTCCAGAAGCTCCAGGACCTCCTCGAGATCGAGATCGACAAGATCAACGTCGAGCGCCGCATCAACAACAAGGTCAAGAAGCAGATGGAGCGGGCGCAGAAGGAGTATTACCTCAACGAGAAGATCAAGGCGATCCACCAGGAGCTCGGCAAGAAGGACGACAAGTCCGACGAGATCGAGGAGCTCCGGCTGAAGATCGAGAAATCCGGCATGCCGAAAGAGACGAAGGAGAAAGCGCTGGCCGAGCTCAAGCGGCTCGAGGCGATGCCCAACGTCTCCGCCGAGGCCACCGTCTCGCGCAACTACATCGACTGGCTCGTGAACGTGCCCTGGAAGAAGGCCTCGCGCGAGATGAAGGACATCAAGCACGCCGAGAAGATCCTCAACGAGGATCACTATGGCCTGCCGAAGGTGAAGGAACGCATCCTCGAGTTCCTCGCCGTCCGCCAGCTCGTGACCGAGACGAAGGGCTCCATCCTCTGTTTCGCCGGCCCTCCGGGCGTCGGCAAGACGTCTCTGGCCAAGAGCATCGCCAAGTCTTTGAACCGGAAGTTCGTGCGCCTGTCGCTCGGCGGCGTGCGTGACGAGGCCGAGATCCGCGGGCATCGCCGCACCTACATCGGGGCATTCCCGGGCCAGATCATCCAGCTCATGAAGAAGGCCGGCACCGTGAACCCGGTGTTCCTGCTGGACGAGGTCGACAAGATGTCGATGGACTTCCGCGGCGACCCGTCGTCGGCGCTCCTCGAGGTCCTCGACCCCGAACAGAATCACGCCTTCGTGGATCACTACCTCGACACCGAGTACGACCTCTCCAAGGTCATGTTCATCGCCACGGCGAACGTCGTGCACCCGATCCCGCCCGCCCTGCGAGACCGCATGGAGATCATCACTCTCTCCGGCTACACGCCGAACGAGAAGCTGGCCATCGCCAAGCAGTTCCTCATCCCCAAGCAGGTGAAGGCGAACGGCCTGAAGACCGAGCAGGCCGTGTTCGACGACAGCGCCGTGTATGGCCTCATCGAGAAGTACACGCGTGAGGCCGGAGTCCGCAACCTCGAGCGCGAGATCGCTTCCGTCTGCCGCAAGGTGGCCCGCAAGGTGGTGTCCAACGACGCCGACGGCGGCACGATCGTCATCACGGCCGAGAACCTGGGCACGTTCCTGGGCAAGGCGCGCTACCGCATGAACAAGAAGGGCGAGCGCGCCGAGATCGGGCTCGCGACCGGCCTGGCCTGGACCGAGTCGGGCGGCGACGTTCTCCACATCGAGTCGACCTTGATGCGCGGCAAGGGGAACCTCGTCCTCACCGGCCAGCTCGGCGACGTGATGCAGGAATCCGCCCGCGCCGCGCTCACCTATGTGCGCACGCGTGCCGAGCTCTACGGGGCCGAACCCGACTTCTACGAGAAGAAAGATATCCACGTCCACATCCCTGAGGGAGCCATCCCGAAGGACGGCCCATCCGCCGGCATCACCATGGCGACCTCGATCCTTTCCGCCGTCACGCGCATCCCGATTCGCAAGGACATGGCGATGACGGGCGAGATCACCCTGCGCGGCAAGGTGCTCCCGGTGGGGGGCATCAAGGAGAAGCTGCTGGCGGCCTATCGCGCCGGCATCACCACGATCGTTCTCCCGAACGAGAACGAGAAGGACCTCGACGACCTGCCGGAGGAGATCCGCAACGTCATGGAGTTCCACCTGGTGGACGACGTCGACGAGGTGGTGCGCATCGCCCTCGAGGGCTCGCCCTCGCCGATGCCGCCCAAGGTGCTCTCCGCCGAAACAACGACCCCGCCGTCCGACCTCCCGCATTGATCTGACCCTCGGTTCTTTGATGTATCCTGGGGGAGCCCGAGCACCGGGCTCCCCTCGACACTCCCGTTTCCGGCTTCGGGGTGAGACGATCTCAGGGCTTCCCTGAACGAATTACACGCCCGATGATCTCCCGGGACGTCCCGCTCAGGGCCGTCACCCGAATCCACACCTCCACAAAATGTCTCGCACCTCTCGAATCTGCACCCCATGAATTCAAGCTCTCCCAAGTCCCGACAGAGGATCGGAGGCCGATCGGGCTCCCAGGATGGAGTCCTGGGCCGAAGTGTCCTCACGATCCTCCACGGTCACCGGCTCGGCGACCGGCCGCCGGGCGATCCGCTGCCCGCCATGGCGGTCCTGGGCCGCTCCAACGTAGGGAAATCCAGTCTGCTGAACGCCCTCCTGAAGACCGACGTCGCGCGTGTCTCCCAGACGCCCGGGCGCACGCAGGCGCTCTACTGGTACCGCGTGGACGGCGCCTTCGACGTGGTCGACTGCCCGGGTTATGGCTACGCGAAGACGGCCAAGGAGAAGCGCGAAGCGTTCTCCGGAATGATCGAGGCGTTCCTCACCGGCGAACCGATCCCCGCGCTCGCGCTGCTCCTCGTGGACGGCCGGCTCGAGCCGCAGGAGTCCGATCGCTCGATGGCCCTCTTCCTGCAGGAGAGCGGAATCAGAACCGTCGTCGCCGCCACGAAATGGGACGCGGTGCAACCCTCCAAGCGCGTCAGGCAAAGACGCACCCTGGCCGCCGAGTACGAGACGTTAGAACGCCCCCTCCAGCCGGTTTCGTCCGAGACCGGCGAACATCTCAACGACCTGGCGCGCCTTCTCCGCGCCAGGCTCATCAGCAACCCCCCCATCCCGCCGACAGAGAACAGAACAGAGGAGTCCTGACATGCCCCGTCGCAAAGTGCCTGGCGCCGACTACGCGCCCACCTTCGACCCGCGGGAGTTCCCCGCCGACATCGAGGAGCACCCGACCCCCACGGCGGTCGAGGCCGAACCGATCCTCGACATCCGCACGCTTCACAACCACGCGATGCCCCAGCTCCTCAAGATCGCGCAGGAGCTCGAGGTCGACGGCGCGGCCGCCCTACGCAAGCAGGAGCTGATCTTCAAGATCCTCCAGGCCCAGACCGAGCGGCTCGGGCTCATCTTCTCGGAGGGTGTGCTCGAGGTGCTGCCGGACGGCTTCGGCTTCCTGCGCGCGCCGGAGTACAACTACCTCGCCGGTCCCGACGACATCTACGTCTCGCCCTCGCAGATCCGCAAATTCGGGCTGCGCACGGGCGATACGATCTCGGGACAGATCCGTCCACCGAAGGACGGCGAGCGATACTTCGCGCTCATCAAGGTCGAGGCGGTCAACTTCGAGCACCCCGACATCGCCCGCGAGAAGATCCTGTTCGACAACCTGACGCCGCTCTACCCGCAGGAGCGGATCCGCCTCGAGACGGCGAATCTCTCCTCGCGGGTCCTCGACCTCATCGCCCCGATCGGCAAGGGGCAGCGCGGCCTCATCGTCGCCCCGCCCCGCACCGGCAAGACGATGCTGCTGCAGGCGCTGGCGAACTCGATCACGACGAATCACCCCGAGATCACGCTCATCGTGCTCCTCATCGACGAGCGTCCCGAGGAAGTCACCGACATGCAGCGCTCGGTGAAGGGCGAGGTCATCAGCTCGACCTTCGACGAGCCG
>JBDSFL010000546.1:0-5293 GCA_039919545.1 Thermoanaerobaculia bacterium
GACCCTGCGAGTCGATACCGAAGGGGGCGGCGAGAGGATCGTCGCGACTAATTTCCTCCTCGAGACGATTTTCCGGAACCTCTGGGACAACTCACGGCAGGCGGTGGATGGTCGATGCGTCATAACGGTGAGTATTCATGCGGACCGTGACGTCGTGACCGTCCGCGTGATCGACAACGGACCCGGCCTCACAGCCGAGGATGCTGAGCGCGCATTCCGACTCCAGTACTCCTCTACGCATCGACCCGGAAGGGGCCATATGGAGGTGAACGAAGCCGTGCTCCGACTCGGAGGCACTGCGACGGTCCAGGATGTCTCGGGAGCAGGCTACCGTGTGGTCATGAGCTTTCCATGCTCTAAGTCATGAGCTACCCCCGAGTTCTCCAAACGCTGCTTATCGAAGACGAGACCTCCGTCGTCGAGACGTATCGCGAGTACTTCAAGAGGTTTGAGGAGGAGGGACTACCTGTAGCGCCACCAAGGGTCGCCCAGAGTCTCAAAGATGCTCAGACTGAACTCGATCGCGACCGTATCATCCACACCGTAATCCTTGATCTGCGCTTACCAGACGATGCGGGAGGAGCGTCCGAGGAGGCGAGCTCGAGGGGACTAGAACTCTTGGGCCGAATCTCAACACGAGAGACCTACCCCGTCCCGGTCCTGCTCATCGTCACGGGCGACCTCCGAAGGGCCAACCCTTTCGAGTCGCTCAGGCGGCAACTGGAGGAGGGCTTTTCGTACGGCCGAATCCTCGCCAAAGGGCTCGATCTGGCGGCTGAGATTCGAGCGGGACTCGATGCAGCGCTCCGTTACTGCGACATCGGCGTCCACCTTTCGGGCGGAGCCGGGGACCTGTATCCACCAATCAGCCCCCGCGAGGATGACCTGTTGCGCCGGTGCGCTCTCGAGGAGGAAGCGGTTGGAGTCGACCTCCGCTGGTGGGCAGCTAACCGACGTGACCGCGGCTCCGACGAGCGCCCCGACTGGGCCAAAGTTCTTCAAGGCCGATTTCTCCTTCCAGGGGACGCAGGCGTATCACGTCCGAGGTTCTTCAAGTTCGAATCCCGAGAGAACGGGGAGCGAAGTAAAGCTGGAGCGATCGGTCTTGCCCACAAGGTCAACCACATCAAGGTTGTCAGGAGCCTCCGGGCTTCGGACCACCACTTGCTCGTCACGGACAAGGCGGGGCCCTCGAACAGTGAGCCGCTTTCGCTACGGACGTTCCTCGCCGGCCCGGCATCGGACGTGGCGCCCAGACTCCCCCGTCTCGCCTCCGAAATAGGGGGCCAACTTCGCCTACTTGGTGACGAAACGACCGAGGAGCTGCGGAGTAGCAAGCTCTTCTGGCCACATCACGACGCCGATCGAATAGCGCACGCCTGCCACGGCGCGGACCTCGAAGGAGATGGCCCTTCCGAACTCTTCCGTCGGCTTCAGGAGACTGATGCGTTGCATTGGTGCGTCGTTCGGACGCGTCACGGGGATCTCCACTTGGACAACATCTCGCTCGACCCGGATGAGCCAGTGCATTCCTATCTGATCGATCCGGGCGCGATGGCTCGCGGAGTCGCGGCACGGGACTTCGCGACGCTCGAGGTTAGCCTCCTACTGCACCAGCGCTATACACCGACCGGCCCGAGTCTTGTGAGTACCTGCCGCGACCTATATGACGGTTCGTGCCCGGACAGATCCGCCGATGTAGCCAGCGCCTCATCCGACCACAACGCCAACACCAGAGAATTCGTGCGCCAACTGCGCATCCATGCTCTGCAAGGCTGTTCAGCGCCTGGGTTGACCTATCCGCTTCTACTCCTCGACGAGGTGTTGATTCAGATTGGAGGTCTCGCGTTTGGAACGTCTCAGAACAAGATCTACCGGGATGCAGACGCTATAGAGCTGTTTCGGTACGTACGCGACTGGCTCACGTCGAGTTTGCCAAATCGCGTTGGCTAGGTGAATCGGAGGATTGTCCGAGCGCTCAGCTCCGTCTCGACCGTCCGGGAAGAAGAGGCTAAAGGGCGGCCCCGCCGTTCTGGCAGGGCCGCCGCGTGGAGTCAGCGCGCGCGACCGGCGATGCGCACCGGCTGGATGTCCTCGGGCGGGAGCGTTCCCGCTAACCATCTGGCGATCGCGCAGGCGGACCAACGCGGGTTGCCGCGGCCGTTCCGAACGGGCCGCGGGAGGATCCCGCCTCTGGAGTGGTACGTGTAGATCGACGCCGTCGCGTACGAAGTGACGAACGCCACCTCGGACGGCGTGAGCGTGGGCTTGTGGGGGTGGAGGTAGCCGCAGCTCGGGCAGTGGAGCAGCTCGAGCGCGACCGGCGAGCGGTCCTGCGTATCCATTGACACGAGGGCCTCCTTTCGCGGGAGGGAGACGAGGAACGCGGACGGGGAGCCCCGCGAGGAGTCGCCCGTCCGCCCGGAGATCGGGGCCGGCCTAGAGGAGGGGATGAACCCGCTCCTCGCGGTCGGCCGTGCGCCACACCGGCGCGAAGAAGCGGTCCGCCTTTGCCGCGAGCGCCGCGGCGCGCTCGGCCCGGGACCGCGGCGCCACGCGTGGGTGGACGCGATCGAGGGAAGTCAGGAGGACGAGGTCCCGGTCGCGCGGCTGGAGCGCCTCCAGCGCGCGCTTCACGCCGACGGCGAGCCGCGCTTCGAGCGCGGGTGTCGCGGCGACGTACAGGAGCCGGAACGGGCGGACGCCCGTGAGCCCCAGCGTGCGGAGGAGCTCCGGCACCACCTTGGCGGCGCGTGCGGCGTAGGCGCGCAGCGTCGCGGCGTGGGCGAGCTCCTCGAATCCCGTCTCCTTTCGCCCCGTCTCGATCTCGAGGAGGAGCGGCTGGAGCGCGTGCTGCCCCTCGACGTCCGTGCGGACGACGACGAGCCCGTCGGGCCGGAGCGTCATGCGCTCCTGGCCGCCGGTCAGGAAGAGCCGCGCGCGGAACGCGGCGGTGAGGTGGGCGTCGACCGGACTGGTCGGCACCTCGAGGTTCACCTCCTTGTCGAAACGGGTGAGCGCGATCTCGCCACCCGGGAGGCCGCGCACTCCCGCGCTCGCGAGGGCGAGCAGGTTCGCGACCGCGAGCTGGTGGTGGAGCTGGCCGAGTTCGTTGCGCTCGACGGCGGTGCGCGTGCGCGCGACGTTCTCGACGATTCGGACGAGGGCCGCCTCGCTGCGGCCGGTGAGCGTGGCGAGCGCCTCGGCGCCGCGCCGGGCGAGGATGTAGTACACCGGATTCGAGCCGGTCCCGCGGGCTGCGGGCGGCTGGAGTCGATCGACGAGCCCGGCCTCGCACAGCGTCTTCACGCGGTCGGCGAGACCGCTGTAGCCACCGAAACGCTCGGGGTCGAGCCGCAGGCTGTCGAGCGAGACGAACCGCCAATCGGCGGCTGCCGAAAGGATCGAGGTGTCGCGCGGACCGAGGGCGCGGCGCTGGCCGTCGGCGCCCTCGACCAGGTGGAGGGGCGGCTGGGGTTGCGGCGAGGCGCGTGGCGCCTCGGGCGGCGGCGTTGGTGCGGCGGGCTCGGCGACCGCCGCCGGGACGGGCGGTGCAGTCGGGGTGGCGTGGCTGGGTGTCGGCGTGAGGGCCTCCTTCTTCGTGAGAGTGGTGCTGCCTCCCGGCTCGAATGCGCCCCGCTCCCGGAGGCGCAGGCGGGCGACGTCCTGCTGGAATGCGCGGGCCTGCTCGGCCACGGGGACGCCCCAGAGGGCGGCCGGGTACTCGCGCTGCCGGTTGAGGAGCAGGCGGCGGGTCTTGCCCTGGTAGGAGAGGAAGAGCACGTGGTCGGGGCTGCGCAGGATCTCCTGGGCGAAGTCGAGCGCCTGCTCGGCGATGGGGACGAAGTGGATCTGTTCGGTCCAGCCCGCGCTCGTGCCTCGGCTCGTCGTCGACGAGCGCTGTCCGCCCTTCGAGTCGGCATTGCCGTCGGTCTCACTCTCGGATGCGCCGTCGGCGGTCCCCGAACTCCTGTCGGCCTTCGTGCCGCTGCCGACGCGGTACCCACGGGACCCCGAAGAGAGGGGATCGAAGCTCTCCGCGTGATCTGCGGACTCGCCAGCGCTCTGACTCTCAGTGTCCGTGTGTGAGGTGCCGTAGGTCTCGGCACGGGAGCGCGTCTCGCTCCACGTGTCCGAGAGCCCTTCAGCGAGTCCCTTCGTCTCGCTCGAGCTCGTGGTGCGGTAGGGGATGAGGAGCGAGTCGGGGCGGAAGCGGCGGAGCCGGTACGCGAGGTCGGTCGCGACCTTGAGCGCGTCGGGGCCGCTGGGCCGGAACTGGCCCTGCAGCTTCGCGTAGGAGTGCATGTCGTCGCTCAGGCCGGCCACGACCCGGTCGAGCTGCGGCGCCCGCTGGTGGAGGAGGAGGACCGACCAGCGCTTGTTGCGCTGGACGGCCCAGTCGTTCGAGACGCCGCTGTCGATCCAGAAGGGCTCGTCGATGACCTGGATGCCGTAGGGGGTCCGGAAGCGCCGCGGCTCGCGGCCTCGCACCCACGTGCGGATGACGGAGTCGTACGCCCGGAAGAGCACGGTCGCGAGCGTCAGGTCCGGCAGCACGTGGGAGATGAGGAGCTTGCCGCCGGTGCCGAGGAGCCACGGGATGTCGAGCGTCTGCTCGTTCACGTAGTCGGCGCCCGGCGACGTGTAGAAGTAGTTGAGCGCGTTGTCCGTGCTCTCGGTCTCGCTCCGGTACGCCGTCTTTGGGAGGCGCGTGAGCGCGAGGAAGGCTCGGACCTGGTCGTCGAGGAAGCGGCGCTGGTCGGGCTCGACGCCGAGCCGCTCGGACTCCGCGAGACAGAACGCGAGGAACCCCTCGCGCTGGCCCAGGAGGTCTTTGTACTCACGGATCGGTCGGCCCGCGGCCGAGAGGATCGTGATGACGCTCATCGCGACGCGGCGGAAGCGGACGCGCTTGTCCGCGTCGTCGGCGAAGAGTCGGTTGAACACCTGGTAGGTGCGCGTGGCGACGTTCTCGAGCGTCTCGAGCCGCCCGTCCGGGAGGCGCTGGCGCCTGAGGAGGTCGATCGAGAGGTGGCGCTGCCCATCACCGAAGACGAGCAGCGGGTGGCGCAGGACGAACATCTCCGCCTGGCGCCGGAAGTGGGGGAACTCGTCGGCGTAGGCGAGCCGGCGAGTCGCGGCGCACGCGACGGCGTTCAGCACGTTCGTGGTGAGCGTGCCCGCTCCGTCGAAGACGACGACGGGGAGCGGGCTCCGGAGCGCCTGGTAGAGGGGGCCGAGCACGTGGTTGCTCTTCCCGATCCCGATCTCCCCCACGCACCAGTACGAGGTG
>JBDSFL010000555.1:0-12384 GCA_039919545.1 Thermoanaerobaculia bacterium
GACCTCGGTGACTGTATCGCCCTCAATCCCGCGCCCGCCGAGCTACTCCGAATTGGACCTTGGCTCGAGGAGCGCGACACGAACGAGCTTTGGCCCGCACACGTTCGCGTCACGCTGGCCGATCTCGCGACGAGGCTCGGTCATGGCGTTTAGGCGTGCAACCAAACCGGCCGATTCTCCCGGCGACGCAGCCCTGACGGCATCGCTTGTCGGAATCGGCATGAGCCTCGCAAGCTCGTGCCGACCCGAGAAAGAGCCAAACATCGAGGACACGCTCCTTTTCGCTTCAGAGGAGGCGATGGATCAATTCGACCTTCGACTCCTTGCTCTGCTGACCACCTGGTTCGGCGCGCATGCCCGCTTCGTCAATGCCGACCGCCTGACCGGGCTCGTCAAGTCGCATCGGTCGAAGCGTGTTCGTGCGCTCTGGACGGCGCTGGCTCGATCGCAACCTTCCGATCGGCGCTTCCTCAGGCTCTCGAAATCCTATCGCGGGCCCCGCATCGATCCAGGAATCAAGGGGTCCGATTTTCTGATCCGGCGTCATGGTGAGGACCCGCGTTTCGAGAAGGGGCCATTGCGGGTGGCCGCGAACCTCCTCCGCGATCGGCGCGAGGACATCCTCTCGGAAGCGGAGCTCGCCGTTCGCCATTTGGCCTATCGCTACCGCGTGCTCATCGGCCCCACATATCGGGCAGACATGTGGGCCGCGCTCGAGCGGGAGCCGTCGCTGACCGCAGCGACTCTGGCCAAACAGACCTATGGGTCCTACGCAACGGCGTGGAACGTGAAGAATGACTTCGCCCTGCTCCATGGCGGATGATCCCGCGTCCGGCAAAGCATCAGCAAAGGCAGGGTCCTCGCACTGGAGTGCCGGCCGGACACCTGCGTGAAAGAATCACGAGCATGAAGCGCGCAATCCTCGTCCCCGGCGTTCTCCTGGGAATGCTCGGCTGCACCTCGATCGTCGGCGGGTTCAGCGGGCGAAACGAGGCGTGCCGGATCATCGCGATCGGGACCTCGGCCAACGCGACGATCGTTCGCCTGATCGACACCGGCACGACCATCAACCAGGACCCCGTGGTGGACTTCGTCCTTCGCGTCAACGGGGAGGTAGGAGAGTCGTGGGAAGCGCACAGCAAGGCTCTGGTGGGACGGCTCGACGTCGCGAGCCTTCAGCCGGGTCGGGTCGTTCCTGTGAAGTTCGACCCCAAGGAGCGCACGCGCGTCGCGATGGACCTCTGGGAGTGCAAGAAGTAGCTGCTGGCGATGTTTCCGATCCTGATCGATGCCCAGCAAGAGCGTCGTCGTCGAACCGGTCACCGAACGGGACTGCGCGTTTGGTTGCCTCCAGTTCGGCGCGCATCTTGCGCATTGCTCCTCCGATGCAGGTGCGGCAGGATTTGATGTACAGACGCCTCATGACCTCGATCATCGCCGCACTCGTCGCGGCTTTCCCGCTCGCCGGACAGACCGCGGTGCAGGTGGGGCCGACTCCGACCAGCGCGACGCACGATCACGGCACCAAGGAGGACATGTCTTCTGACACCTCCGAATCCGACCCGATGGCATCGATGGAGAAGATGCCGGCGATGGACCACTGGATGACGATGTTTCACGGCTATGCGTTCCTGACCATGAACCGCCAAGGCGGCCCGTCCGGCGAGCGCGACTTCGAATCGCAAAACCACCTGATGGTGACGGCGACGCGGGCAGTGGGTGGGGGCAAGCTTTCGTTCCTGGGTACATTCACCGCCGAGCCGGCGACGGTCCCGCTTGCGGGCTCGTCCGAGCTGTTCCAGCGCGGGGAGACGTATCGCGGCGCGCTTCCTCAGCGACGACGTGCTCACCGCCGGAGTGACGATCCCGTCTGTCACCCTGGAAGGCTCGTTGTTCCACGGCGCGCGATCCCGGGATGACCCAGACAGGCTTTCAGATGACGAGCACGGGAGGCGACGAGAGACGGCCGACCTGGAGCGACGTCGGGTCTTTGAGCGACAGCCGCCACTCGTACAAGTACGGTGGATCGGCCGAAATTGCCACCAATTCTTGATTGATCGCGGCGACTCTTCGGAAGCTCTCCGCCGACTGCGAATAGAGCAGCCAGAGAGGCTCGAGAGACGGCTTGGCGAACGCCGCCAGGAAGCCCTCTCCCTCGTAGGTGCCGCCGCCGCCAACGACGAGGATCTCCGTCGTCTCGAAGCGGCAGGTGTCCAGCGCTTCCAGATCCGGGCTCCAGTCCAGACAGTCCACAGGAACCACTTCATCGATCGGCTTGCGCTCTCCGGACGTGTAGCCCGCGCCGGGGCTTCCCTCGATCGAGATCACCGAGTGATCTTCCGGGAAGTAGATTCCGTCGAAGGCTGGGCAGGTGGGCCGGTCGGGCGTGACGTTGAGCATGGGATTCGACGTTACTCCTCGGGAAACAGCCGCTTCACGAACGCGCGTCTCACCTCACCTCACCTCACCTCGCAGAAGCAGTACGCGTACACCCCGTGCGGGTCGTTGAGCGCCAGCAGCCTTGCCGTCTCCCCCAGGTCTTGCGCCACGGCGCGCACGACCGCCGGAACGAAGGGCCGCTCGGTCTCGCTTGCGGCGGGGTCCGCGACACCCAGCGCGCGTGCGAGCCTCGCCTGCCCCTTCATCGCGTCGGTCAGCAGCATTTCCTTGAGCGATTTTTCCTTCTCGACGTACCACACCCGGTGGTCCTTCGGCAGCCCGGCCAGGCGGCCCGCCGAGGCAATCGCGTCGGGCAGGCTTCCCAGCTTGTCCACGAGCTTCCGCTCGTGCGCATCGGTGCCGCTCCACACGCGTCCGCGCGCGATCTTGTCCACGTCTTCCGTCGTCATCTTCCGGGCTTCCGCGACGCGAGAAAGGAAATCGCGGTAGCCCCTGTCGATTCCGGCCTGGAACATCCGGGCCACCTCGGGGCTCATCGTCCGGTCCAGCCGGAGCGCGCCCGAGAGCCGCGTCGTGCCCACGCCGTCCACGTGGACGCCGAGGTATTTCGCGAGAGGCTTCTCGACGGTTGGAAACATCCCGAAGATGCCGATGGATCCCGTGATCGTGTCCGGGCTGGACCAGATCTCGTCCGAGGCGGTGGAGATCCAGTAGCCGCCCGAGGCCGCGACCGACCCCATCGAGGCGACGACCTTCTTCCCGTGCTCCCGCGCAATCACGAGCTCGCGGCGGATGACCTCGGACGCGAACGCGCTGCCGCCGCCGCTGTCGACGCGCAGGACGATCGCTTTCACCTTGTCGTCCTGCCACGCGCGGCGGATCAGGGCTGCGGTGGAGTCTCCGCCGATCGTCCCCGCGGGCTGCTTCCCGTCCAGGATGTTGCCAACCGCCACCACGACCGCCACGGCATCGCCGAATCCGATCTTGCCCGTGCGGTCTCCGCCCTGGGCCTCGAGATAATCGTCCAGACCGATCTGCTTGAAGGTGTGCTCCTTCTTGTCCTCACCGGCGATGGCGATCATTCGCTTCTGGATCTCGTCGCGGTAGCCCAGCTTGTCCACGAGCCTGGCCTCGAGGGCGATCCTCGCCATGTCTCCCTTCGCCGCTTCGAGCCGCTCGGCCATCGTGTCGATGTAGGCGCGAATGTCTTCCGGCTTCATCTTGCGGCCGGCGGCGGCGCCGTTCACCCACGAGCCCCACAGGTCCGAGAGCCACTCCAGGTCGGCCTCTTTCGCCTCCGGCGATGCGTCGTTCCGAAGAAAGGGCTCGACGGCCGATTTGTACTCGCCGACGCGGAAGACGTGCCAGTCGATGCCGAGTCGATCGATGCCTTCCTTGTAATACGTCCTCCACCGCCCGAATCCCTCGAGGAGCACGGCGCCCTCCGGGTGGAGCCACACCTCGTCAGCCGCCGACGCGAGCGCGTACGGCCCCTGGAGGTATGCCTCGGAGTAGGCGACGACCTTCTTGCCGCCCTTCTTGAAGTCGAGCAGCGCCGCGCGCAGATCTTCGAGCGTGGTGAGCCCCGCGTGGCCCATCTCGGACGTGTCCAGGAAGATCGACGAGATGCGCTTGTCGTTCTTGGCGGCCTTCACCGCGTCGATCAGATCCTTGAGGAGCACCTCGTGCTTCGCCCCGCCGGACGCGTCCAGGAGGCTCTCGAACGAGCGGCCCGTGAGCTGCTCGACGATCGCCCCCTCCGGCTTGACGACGAGCGCGGCTCCCTTCGGAACCTTCGGCCTGCCGGAGAAGATCGCGACGAGCAGCAGCAGAGCGACGCCCAGAAAGAGAACGTTCATGGCGATCCGGCGCGACCAGTCGACGCCGCGCCAGAACCTGGACAGGACACGGACCGGGAGAGATCGTTTGCTGTTTTCCACGAGGAGCTCCTTTGCTCACGAGAGGCGCGGGCAGCCGGATTCTACGGAGAATCGTCGGTCACCGCCCGAAGCCGCAAGGATCGACTCGCGCGTTCAGGCGGGCGCGAACGGTGCCTGATCGAACAATTCGCGAGCCTTCCGGATGAGCCGGTTGAGAGAGAAGGGCTTCTGAAGAAACGCCGGCCCAGCCTCCAGGATGCCGTCGTCGCGCGCGGGTCCGACGGCTCTCTGAGGAAAACAACGCGAATACGACGGACGGCTCGACGAGGTGCCTGGCATCTTCGCTCTGATGGATCCGGCGCCAGGCGCCGTGGAAGCCCTCACGAAATTGGCGGGCCTCTTCGATACCGACGTGCTTTCCACCTCTCCTTCTGAGAACCCTTCCGCGTGGACCGACAAGCTGCACTGGGAGAAGCAGCATCTTGGGGCGCCTGCTCACAAGAGGCTCATTCTTTCTCGTCACAAAAACCTCAACACCGGAGACTTTCTGATCGATGACCGGATCAAGAATGAGGTCGATCGATTTACAGGCTCACACCTCCACCCTGGTACCGAGCAGTTTCCCGCCTGGGCCTCGGTGACGGCCTATCTTCGGCCCCGGGCCAGCTGACCCGCGCGGGTTCAGCTCGACCAGAGATGAATCGCACCCCGTGCGATCGACGCGCGCTCGTCGGTACAGTCAGGGGCCGGCGAGCGCGGCGAGCTTGATCGGAAGCCCATAGTTGAAGGAATAGCCACGACGATCGCCCCCGGCATGCAGCCCGAGCAGCCCGAGCGTGTCGATGTCCAGCGCGACGCCTCCGCTGCTTCCGGGCATCGTGGCTCCCAGATAGCAGACGCCGCCGCTCAGATCGGGAACCGGGCAGGCGCATCCCGGCTTGGGCAGGGGGCAGAGCTCAAACATGTCCTTCCCCGAGGGGCAAACCGAGAGCGCTGGCGCGAACGTGAGGAAGAGCCTCCCGTCATTGCTCTTGCGGACCATGTCGAGCCTGCGCTTCTGCGAATCGGTCGCGCACTTGTCGTCGTCCTTGCATGCTGCGTCCGACGTGCATCGTGGGATGGTCGACGACGGCGCCGACAGGATGATCATGGGCGCCTTGTTGATTTCGATCGTCGCCTGGATCCAGTCTCTGGCCGAGGCGATCGACGGCGGGGCGCCCGCGAGCCGAACGAGCGCGCAGTCGCGGCCGACCGGCGAGCTGGGCGTCGCTCCGGAATCGCAGCTCACCCGGCTGACAATGTCCTGCAGCTTCACCGCGAGCTCCGGGAAATAGCCGCACACGACGGCATCGCCGCTGGGTTTGCACAGGGGCACCCACGAGAGGTTGCCGAGCGCGCCCACGAAGCCCCGCACCACATGGGAGTTCGTGAGCACGCGATCCGATCCAATGATCAGCCCGGTGCCGAGCTGAGACCCTGCTCCCAGCACGATGGCGCCCGTTCTCAGCAGCGCGGACCGCCACCGCTCCGGATACTTCGTCCGCGCCGCGGCCAGCATGGCGCCCCAGGTCTTCGCATTCGTATCGAGCCCGGGTAAGCCGGCATTCGAGCCCACGCTGACGAGGGCGACGGAAGCATAGGCATCCGGCGAGCTGATGGAGCCGGTCACGATGCTGACCTGGTCCTGCTTCTTGCTCAAGATGCTGAGCAAGTGCGAGCGTTCCTTCTTCCCATCAGGAAGGGTCGTCTCGATCTCCGTCTCGAGGAGATCCTTCCTGAATCGCTGGAGCAGCGACCCGTCCATGGTGAACACGGTCTTGACCTCGGGACCGAGGAGGAGCCCGGCGGCCGAACCCTGTTCCAGCTTCAGCAGCACCTTCTTGGCCTTGAGACCCTCCAGCACTTTCGTGGTCTTGTCGCCATGAATGCCCTGGGGCGTGAACGGCTCCTGGCTCACCGCCAGGGTCGCGGAGACCAGGAGCAGCAGGGCGACGCGCTTCATCAGTTCTGGCTCAGGGCGAAGGTGAGCCCCACCACGAACGCCTTGCTGGTCTTGTCGCGAACGGCGTCTCCCGGCTCCAGCGTTCCGATGTCCCTCACGTCCACGTTCTCCTTCAGGACTTTCACTTTCCCCATCGCCAGACCCGCCGTCACCGTCGCCACGCGGCCGAGACGGATCGCCAGGCCGCCGTAGTACCGGGTGCTGACGTTCGAGTCGACGCCCAGGCCGAGAAAGATGCCGAAGTTGGAGGCGAAGCTGTCGTGCAGCGGGTAGAGCACGCCCATCACCGCCGCCTCGGTGCTGTACGTGTCGCGTTCCTCGGCGATCAGCTCGTTGTGGCTTCGCTTGATCGAGTTATCCGCCGGGTTGCGCTCATCGACCACCAGCTTCTTGCTGTAGGAGTCTCCGACGAGGCCCGAGAACATCACTCCGGAAGAGACGCTGTAGGTCCAGCGATACTTGAGCGTGACGCGGACGAACACGCCCCGCTCCACCCCGCCGGGAATCATCGCCGTGGGTTTTGCCTTCAGGTGCAGGGTGAAGTCCGAGTTGAGGGCCTGCGAGACGGAGCCGAACTCGAGGATCCGGATCTGGGTATCAGACGTGGACGGGGGAAGAGACGCGAGCAGGACGGATTGCTTTTCCCAGGTCTCCTTCAGGGCCGCCTTGTCGGCCTCGACGATGCCGAAGAGAGCCGCCAGCTTGTCTGCCACGGTCTGCCCTCCGGCCGCCTCGCTCAGCTCGAGCGCATCCAGCAAGCTCCGGCGCGCTCGTCGCGCTCGCCGGAGGAGCTGTTCGTACTTCCCGAGCTGATGCGCGCGAAGGGCGCTCAGCAGCTGGTCGGAAGCGCTGACGAATTTCGCGTAGCGATCGTCCTGTGCTGCGGCCTTCTTCGCGGCCGGAATCCGGAAGACCGCGCCTTCCTTGCAGTCCCCGATCGTCTTGATCACGGTTGGATCCAGCTCCATCGCTTCCACATCGGCATCGGTCAGCGACCGCTTGACGACGCCGGAAAGCGACTTCTTGAGGTCGCTCAGCGCCTTGAGCTTGTCGGCGCTGGCGCCGCTCTGGATCACATCGGCGATCTTGGCGCTGGCGCTGCCGAGCACGTAGTACAGGAACTCGGCTTCCGTGTCTTTCTGCATCGCGGCAAGGTTCGGGGCGAGATCTTCCGCGCAGCCATAGAAGGTTGCGTCGGTGCTCTCCGGTCCCTTCGCGGCCACCGCGGCGGGTGTCGTGCTCGTTTTTGGCCACGGAAGGGCTGCGTTCGGAACGACGACCTGGGTCGATACGTCCTCGACTCCCTGCTCGTAGGTGTACACCCCAGGCAAGGAGTTCTTCACGGTGACCACGAGGACCTGTCCGTTTTGCATCTTCACGTGGAAGCAGTCGTATTTTTTGTCGCACGTGGCGCTCCCTTGCGCCGGGTCCCATTCGATGACGGCTTCCGTGGCACACACCGAAGCCGCGCCCCCGAAAAGAACGGCCATGAGTGCGGACCGCAGGATCAAGGACGCGGCGCCCGATGATGCGAACGCAAGATTGGCAAGACGCATTTTTTCTCCTCTGCTCGAAGTCACGGCGTAGAGAATTTCTGTTCGCTGGATCGAGAACGACCGAGGGTTCCCGGCTCGGCTAGCCGCCGGCCGGAGTCTTGACGCGCTCCGCGTCCTCGTCGTCTGTGCTCAAAAGAAACACGATCAGGGCGATGACGATTTCCATCGAAGGCTCCTTCCAATCCGCTCGACGCGGTCCGATCCACTGCAGGCGCTCGATGCCTGCGCTTCGCTGCTTTCCTGGTCTCTAGACATGAAGACGGTTCTCGAGCCCGCCTCTTTCAAGAGAAGGAGATCGAAAGCTAAAAAATGTTCGGGGTCCGGGGAACCGCGGGAGCTCTAGGCGGAGCGATAGGACCGGTAAGCGATCCCCGCTCGATCGCCGTCTGTTTCGAGGTAGAGCCGCACGTGCCGGATCAGCCCGGCATCCAGATCGCCTCGATCGAGACAGGCGAAGAGCTCCTCGATGGCGGGCGAGTCAGCGCCCTGGAATGGATTGCGAGAGCGCCGGCGCGGCCACTCGGCCCGCAGCGACTCGATCGTCGCGGCCATGGCGTCTTCCTGTCCCAGCCGCGCGTGGCATTCGGCCAGATAGAGTGCGCTGAAAGTGATGTTCTCCTCGTAGCCGTGAACCCTCGCCTCCGCGCTCACGGAGCCGAAGGCGTGCAGCGCTTGAACGAGATCGCCTTTCAGAAATTCCAGCTCCGCGAGCCCTGTCCGAACCTGATGCCGGTAGTAGGCGAGGTCGTGCTGCGTGGTGTGGCTCGAGGCGGCGGAATACGACATCGCGGCGGCGTCGTATTCCCCGAGGTGGGCCTGGCACGAGCCTCGGTTGATCAGCGCGGCGGCCACGGCGTGAGCGTCTTCGTGGGGATCGAGCCGTGCGAGACCCTGGTCGAGGAACGTGATCGCCCGCCGATCGTCCCCTCGCTGCCCGAGCACCAGCCCGAGGTTGATCTCTGCGCGACCCGTCCAGTGATCCTGCCCGTAAGTCGCGAACATCCGGAGCGATCCCTTCAGCAGACGCTCGGCGCGCGCAGCGTCGCCGGCAAAGCCCTGGCTCGTGCCCTCGAAGTAGTCGCACAGGGCGTGCTGAAACGGCCCTGCCCCGGCCTGGTCGAAATGCGCGCGTGCGTTGGATATCGCCTGAAGGCTGTCGGCGGTGCGGCCGATGCTGAGCAATGCCTGCGACGAGAGCAAGCAGGCTTCGGCAAGCACGGTCGAACGCAGAGCGATTTCGTCGTCCGGCGACAGCCGCCGCGTCTCGGACTCCACGGCAAGGGCCAGCCGGAGCGCGGCCTGCGGGCTCTGGCTCGCGAGCTTGCCGCCTCTCTGGCAAGCGGCGAGCAATCCGTAGAGCAGGGCCGGGTGCGCGTTCAGGCGCGAGAGGGCGCTCATCAGCTCCGGCGCGCCCGATCGTGCCGCGATGAGAATTTCCTCTGACAGCAGCAAGCCCTCTGAGGACCTGGCAGCGACTTCCTTCAGCCGGAGCGAGTGGGGCCGGGACGCGATGGGCGTCGTCGTCTCCACCGGAAGAGAGTTGCTCGACCCAAGCACCTGCCGATCGCCGATGGCCTGACCGAGGCGGCGCAGCGCTTCCACCTGCCTGAGGCAGGACCGACACGCGTCCACGTGCAGGCGTGCCTGCGCGCTCGCCTCCCCCGTCGCTCGCCCCGCGGCGAGGTCGAGCAGCTCGAGGTCATCCGGATGGCTCATCGCAGACACACCAGCATCCGCTTGATGCACTGTTTGAGGCGATGCCACGTGCTCGTCAACGGGAGCGCCGATCGGTCGCTCGTCTCCTGCAGCGTGTGCCCCGCCAGGTAATAGTCGGTGACGAGCTTCTGACACGTCGGGTCGATCAAGCGAAATGCGCCGTTCACCGCGCAAACCGCGTGGATGCGATCCGGGGTCAAGGTGTCCGGCGCGTCCACGTCCTCCAGCCTCGCCGAGCGCCCCCGATCGCGCGTGTTCCGGCGCAGCCGGTCGCAGCACGCGTGGTAGAACATCGTCGTCGCATACGCTTCCGGGTTGCGGGCCCGCGGCCGATTCGTGAAGAGAGCCTCGAACGTCTCCTGAACGAGATCCTCCGAATCCTCCCGGCTCAGGCCGAACTTGCGCATCCCGGTGCGTTCGAAGCGAGGACGAAGGACACCGTCCAGATACTCCCAATCCCAGAAGGAAGCCTCGGTGACGGCTTGATCGCTCAGTTCCCGGACCGGTGAGGGGGCCTCCGGCTCCGGCAGGGTCGGAACGGCCCGCAGAAGCTGCGCCGAAAGCTCTCGTGAAGCGATATGTCCCCCTTGACTGTTGCTCGAATCATAGACGCAGGCCTGGCTGTCCTGAAATCCATGACCGGTTATTCGAGGGGAAGCCCGTGCGCTCCTTCTCAGCCGCGGCGCACGAAGGCCAGCCTCACGCCGAGTCCGAGCAGGAGACTTCCCGAGACGCGTTGCTGCCAGAGCCCGACGCTTCCACGGCTCAACCAGCGCGAGAGACTTCCCGACAGGATCGCCAGGAGCGAGCCGAAGCAGAGACCGATCGTCGAGACGATCAGGCCCAGCGCCAGGAGCTGCATCACCACGTGCCCGCGCTCGGGCCGCACGAACTGAGGCAGCAGCGCCAGGAAGAACATCGCCACCTTCGGGTTGAGCACGTTCGTCAACACAGCGCGGCCGTAAGCCTGCGTGAGGCTCATCGGCGCGCGCGCGTTCGGCTCGGACAACCCTTCTTCTGCACGGCCGCGCAGGGCCCGGAGCCCGAGGAAAACGAGGTATCCCGCGCCCGTGTACTTCACGCAATCGAAGGCGAGGGCCGAGGTCGAGAGCAGGGCCGAGAGGCCGAAGGCGGCCGCGGCCGTGTGGACGAGCGTTCCGGTCTCGACACCCAGAACGGTTGCCAGCCCCGCCGCGCGCCCGCCTCCCAGGCTGTGGCTCAGGATCACGATGGTGTTGGGCCCCGGCACGATCACCAGCACCACCACCGCGGCGATGAAACCCAGAATCTGCGCGCTATCGAACATCGTCTTTTCCCCCGGCCTCACGGTGCCTGTAGCCCGGCCTTCACGGAAGCTCCAGAACGGAGAAATTGACTAGTCCAGTTCGGGAGCGCAGATTGGCGCCTCGATATGGCGCGCTGGGAGTTCGTGCTGGCCTTGGAGCGGAAGGGCGTGCCCGGCACGCTGCGCGTGCCGTTGTTCCGGCAGATCGCTCAGGGCGTCAGCCGCGACATCCGGCGCGGGCGCCTGCGGCCCGGCGACGCGCTGCCGGGCACGCGCACCCTCGCGCAATCTCTCTCCGTCCAGCGGCTCACGGTCGTGGCCGCCTTCGACGAGCTGGCCGCCGAGGGGTGGATCGTCACGCGGCCGGCGCGCGGCACGTTCGTGTCTCCCGCGCTTCCCGACCCCGCGCCGCGGCGCTCCGGCCGCAGCGTCGAGCGCGTCCGCGTCCCCGCTCGCCTGGGATTCGATCTCGCGCCGGGGCCGCCCGTCGTCATGCCGTACGACGTCCCGGAGGGAGCCCTCTTCTTCGCGCCGAACCGGCCCGACCTGCGCTTGATCCCGCGCGATCTCATCGGCCGCGCCTATCGGCGCGCGATCAAACGCGGCGTCCTGCTCTCGTACGGCCGCCCGCAAGGGCACGAGCGCCTGCGCACCGCAATCGCATCCATGCTCTCCAGCACACGGGGGCTCGCGGCCACGGCCGATGACGTTTGCATCACCCGCGGGAGCCAGATGGGCCTGGCGCTGCTGGCGCGCGCGCTCATCCGACCGGGTGATGTCGTGGCCATGGAGGAGCTCGGCTACCGTCCGGCCCTCGAGGTGTTCCGCCTGCTGGGGGCGCGCGTGGCGCCCATTCCGATCGACGCCGAGGGCCTGCGCATCGAGCCGCTCGAGCGGCTGGCGCGCGCGGGGCAGCTGCGCTGCGTGCTCGTCACGCCGCATCACCAGCTCCCGACCACCGTCACGCTCTCGGCGTCGCGCCGCCTGAGGCTGCTCGAGCTGGCGCGCACCAGCCGCTTCGCGGTGATCGAGGAGGACTACGACCACGAGTTCCACTACGACGGCCGGCCCGTGCTGCCGCTGGCCAGCGCGGACGACCAGGGCGTCGTCGCGTACATCGGCACCTTTTCGAAGGTGCTCGCCCCCGCGCTGCGCATCGGCTACGTCGTGGCGCCCCGCCCGCTGCTCCAGAGCGTCGTGGGCCATCGGCTCTACACCGATATCCAGGGCGACCGCGTGCTCGAGTTCGCTCTGGCCGAGCTGATGGAGGAAGGCGAGGTCCAGCGCCACATCTGGCGCGTGCGGCGCGAGTACGCGGCGCGCCGCGACGTGCTGGTTCACGCGCTGCGCCGCACGCTCGGCGAGGCGCTGACGTTCGAGGTGCCGGCGGGAGGCATCGGGCTGTGGGTGAGGGCGGCCAAGGGGATCGACATCGAGGCCTGGGCCGAGCGAGCGCGAAAGCGCGGCGCCGTGATCGCGACGGCGGCCGGCTTCGCGATGGACGGGAAGCCGCGCCCTTTCGCGCGGCTCGGCTTCGCCTCGCTC
>JBDSFL010000571.1:0-3878 GCA_039919545.1 Thermoanaerobaculia bacterium
GGGCAGAAGCAGCGCGTGGCCATCGCACGCGCGCTGGCGGGCTCGCCGGTCGTGCTGCTCGCCGACGAGCCCACGGCGAACCTCGACTCGCAGACCGGCCAGCAGATCCTCGAGCTGTTCCGCGACCTGGCCAAGCGGGAGAACCGCGGGCTCCTCATCGTCACCCACGATCCGAAGGTGCGCTCGATCGCCGACCGGGTCGTCACGATCCGGGATGGACGGCTCGCCGCGTGAACACGCACAGCGACACCCCGCACCCGAGCTCCGCTGCCGCTGACCTCCGCCGTGAACCCTCGAAAGGACCGTCATGAAGAAGCTCGTCTTCGGCTCCGCCGCCCTCGTCCTGCTCAGCGCGCCGCTCCTCTTCGCGTGGCGCAACGCCGCCCCCGCGCGGGCGGCACGGACTTCCGGCTCGACACCTCCGGCTTCCGCCGCCGTGGTCGCCCCCCGTGTGGCCGCAGAGGGGCGCGTCGTCACCTATCCCGGAGGCGAGGTCGTCGTCGGAACGGACTTCGCGGGCACGCTGCTGCGCCTCGCGGTGAAGGAGAAGGACGTCGTGCGCAAGGGCGACCTCCTCGCCGAGCTGAACGCGTCCGAGGAGAAGGCGGCCCTCGTGCAGGCGCGGGCGCGCATCACGGAGGCCGAGGCCGATGTGAAGCTGGCGCATTTCGAGCTCGCCCGCGCCCAGCGGCTGCGCGAGACGAAGGTGGGCACCGAGCAGGCGGTGGACAAGGCCTCCCGCGACCGCGAGGCCGCGGTGGCGCGAAGGGATACGGCCGCGGCGCAGGCCGAAGGGCTCGTGGCCCGCATCGCCAAGTCGCGCGTCCTCTCTCCGCTCGACGGCGTCGTGATGCAGCGGCATGCCGAGACCGGCGAGACCGTCGACCGCGGGGCGCGGCTCGTCACGGTCGCGAACCTGAAGCAACTCCGCGTGGAGGCCGAGGTGGACGAGGCCGACTCGGAGCGCATCGCCCTCGGCGCCGTCGCGCGCGTGAAGGCCGAAGGTGATCCGACGGCGACGTGGCTGGGGCGCGTCGAGGAGATTCCCGATGCCGTCACGTTCCGGCGCCTCAAGCCCCAGGATCCCGGGCGCCCCTCGGACACACGCGTCCTGCTGGTGAAGATCGCGCTCCCCGAGAAGACGCCGCTGAAGCTCGGACGGCGCGTGGAGCTCTCGATCGAGAGCGCGCCGGCGCCCGCGCGCTGATGCGCCGACCCGTGGGTCGCCCGCCCGGCGGCAAGCCCGAGGTGATGCGGCGCGCGATCCTCGCATCGGCGCGGGAAATCTTCTCCCGCGCCGGATTCGACGGTGCGACCACGCGAGCCGTGGCCGCGCGCGCCGGTGTGAACATCGCCACGCTGCACTATCACTTCGGCACGAAGGCGGGGCTCTACGACGCGGTCTGGGAAGGCACGCAGCAGCCGCTGGACGAGCCGCTCGAGCGGTCGGTGACGACGCCCTCGCCGGGCACATCGGGACCGACGCTCGCGTCGCGCACACCGTCGCCCGGTACCTCGGCGGTCACCTGGTCGCCCGGCACGTCAGCGGTCCCGCCGTCGCTCGCGCAGGTGGTCGGCGGGCTCTGGGATCAGGGTGTTGCGAAACCCGACCTCGCCCGCTTGGCTCTCTTCCACCAGCTGGTCCCCCCGGATTCCCCGGCGTCGCGCCCGCACCGGGCGGATCCGCGCGCGGCGCCGATCCTGGCGGCGCTGGCGGCGGGCTCCGCGGGCGGAGGGCTTCCCCCCGAACAGACCGCGGCGCTGGTGCTCGGCCTGCTCGACGCGGCTCTTCTCGTCTGCGCCTCGCGAAAATCGACGCGCTCAGGAGACGCCACGGCGCGCAGCCGCGTCATCGGCGCGGCGCTGCGCCTCGCCGGCGAGCGATGACGCGGCATTTCCACGGAAGAAGAGCCCGAGCGTCAGCACCGCGGCGTTGACCGCGAGCCCCACCAGCACCGGATCCAGGCCCGCGGGATGCAGAAACCGCTCGAGCATCGCGGCTGCGCCCCCGGCCAGCATCGCCGCGCCCGCGAACAGGGGCGCGATGCGGAGGCGCGGCACGAAGGCCGCGAGCGTGGGAAGGATCAGACCCGAGGCGAAGAGCGTGTAGCCGAGCCGGAACGTCTCGAGCACGTCGTGTAGCGCCAGCGCCAGCGCGAGCCCGAGCGCGCCGTACGTCACGACGAGAAGGCTCCGCAGCGCCGTGCGACGCGGCCCTTCGCGGTTCTGTGGCAACAGGTCGTTCAGGGTGGCCGCTGCGGCCGACAGCAGCACCGAATCGGACGAGGACTGCATCGTGGCGATGAGCGCGACGAGCAGGAGCGGCGCGAGCGCCGGACCGCAGAGCGCAAAGACGGTCCGCGGAAAGAGCGTGGCCGTGCCGCCGAAGCCGGCGCCGATGCCGGCCAGCGCGATGGTGGCGGTGGCCAGCCCGAAGACGAGCTTGGAGGCGGCGGCGCCGAGGGCCGCGCGGCGGGCCACCGTTTCGTCGCGCGCCGACAGCAGCTTGGACCACACATCGCTCCCCACCGCGTGCGGGAGCCCGACCAGCGCCAGGAGGGAGAGCACGTCGAGCCACGTGAAGCCGGGGCCCGTGGGAAAGTTCAGCTTCGGAAGCCCGGTCCGCCGCAGCGACAGGACCGCGAGCGGTGTGGCGATGCCGATCAGCGTGACGACCATGAGGCCGAGCTGGAAGAGATCCGTTCGCACCACCGCGCGCTGCCCGCCCGCCATCGTGTAGAGAACGAAGAGCGCGGCGGTCAGGATGAGCACGCGCGTGGAGCTCCAGGGGGTCACGGCCGAGACCACGGTCTGGGTGGCCTGCGTCAGGAGCGAGAACCAGACGATCTCCGCGAGGATCACGAGGAACGCGGCGATCCGCCGGACGCTCCCGCCGTAGAAGCGCCCGATCACCTCGGCGATCGTGACAGCGCCGGTGGCGCGGATCTTCGGGGCGAGCCAGAGTCCGAGAGCGAGCAGGCCGAGCACGCCCGAAAGGTCGAGCCAGAGCGCCGGGAGGCCGCGTGCGGCGATCATCGACGCGAGCACCAGCGTGGTGGAGCCGCCGATCGTGGTGGACGAGAGGGCCGCCCAGGTGGCGCCGGTTCCGAGAGAGCGATCGGCCACCAGGAACGAGACGTCCGAGCGCGAGGAATCCCGCGCGCTGTACAGGCCGATGAGGAGAACGACCGCGCCGTAGGCCAGGAGCGCCGGGATCAGGAGGGCACGCGCCGGGAGAGCGAAGACGCGGCGGCGGCCTCGGCGGCGTTCACGCCCTCGCGCGCGTCCGCGACCGCGTTCTCGTCCGAGCCCGCATCGCTCAAGACGTCGCGCGCGACGGCCGCCAGCAGGTCGGCGGCCACGTCGAGCGCCCGCTCGTCGAAATCGAAGTCGGGCGCGTGGTGCGCCGATCCGCCGGGACGGTCGAGAGGGGCCGAGCCGACGAAGGCGAAGCTGCCGGGAACGCGGTCCAGGAACTCGCAGAAATCCTCACCGCCCATGGTCCGGCAGCCGTCCGAGACCGCGAGGCCGAGCCGGCGCGCCACGCGGGCGCAGCGCTCCGCCTCGCCCGCATCGTTCACGAGCGCCCCGTTCGTCCGGTGATACGTGGTCGTCGCCGCGCAGCCGACGGTCGCGGCCGCGGCCGTGGCCGCGGCCTCCACGAGCCCCGGGAGGCGCTCGGCCGTGTACCGGTCGAAAGAACGGCAAGTGCCGGAGAGCTTCACGCGGTCGGGGATGATGTTGAAGGCCGAGCCGCCGTGGATCGAGGTCACCGAGACGACCGCCGCTTCCAGCGGCGAGATGCGCCTCGACACGAGCGTCTGCAGCGCCAGCACCACCTGCGCCGCGCCGACCACGGTGTCGCGCGTCTCGTGCGG
>JBDSFL010000656.1:0-9236 GCA_039919545.1 Thermoanaerobaculia bacterium
TCGGCGATGCGCGCGGTCACGTCCGCGAGGCTCAGCATCCCGTGCGCATGGTTCGTCGGAGAGCAGGAGATGAAGCAGTGGGTACAGGCCAGGTTGCAGAGTGTGCCCGCCACCTGCAGCCAGAGCGTGTCGAGGGCCGTCAACGGGGCAGAGGGGTAGTCGCTCATCGGTTCATTCTCCCTGGATTCGGTTGTGGCCCGGCGGGAAACACGACGACGCGATCGGGCCGGATTCGCACGCCGATTTCGGCACGAGGATAAAAGACGGTGTCGGGGGACGCGTCCATCACGAGACGCTGCTCCCCGACCTCGAGGACCAGCCGCAGCTGCCGGCCAAGGAACAGCGACGAGACGACGTTGGCGTGGAACTGCGCGGAGCCGTTGGTGGTGAGGACGAGATCCTCGGGCCGGATCATCACGCGGCAGGGGCCCGGCGCCGTGTCACGCGGCAGCTCCAGCTCGGCGAAGGGAAGCGTCAAGAGACGGGGCTCGCCGCTACCGCACACGCCCTCGAGCAAGTTGGCGGCGCCGAGGAAATCGGCCACGAAGGGCGTCGCGGGACGGCGATAGACCTCCGCAGGCGAGCCGGCTTGCGCGACGCGCCCCGATTCGAGGACCAGGAGCCGCGCCCCGAGAGCCATCGCCTCGGTCTGGTCGTGCGTGACGTAGACCGTGGTGATCTTCACGGTCGACAGGAGCTGCGCCAGCTCGAGCCGCACGTCCTCGCGCAGGCGCGCGTCGAGCGCCGAGAGGGGCTCGTCCATCAAAAGGACGCGCGGACGGAACGCGAGCGCGCGGGCGAGAGCCACGCGCTGCTGCTCGCCCCCCGAGAGGCTCGTCACCCGACGATCGGCGAAGGCGTCCATCCGCACGAGCTGGAGCGCCTCGAGCGCCCGCGAGCGCCGCGCGCCCTTTTCGAGGCCGCGCACGCGCAGCCCGAACTCCACGTTCTCGCGCACGCTCAGGTGCGGAAACAGGGCGTAGCTCTGGAAGACCATGCCGATCTCGCGCTGCTCGGCCCGGCGCGAGGTGACGTCGATGCCGTCGATGAGCACGGCCCCCGCATCGGGCGCCGTCAGCCCCGCGATCATCCAGAGCGTCGTCGTCTTTCCCGAGCCGCTGGGGCCCACGACGGCCGTGATCTCTCCGTCGGCGAACAGGTGCGAGATATCGTCCACGGCGGTCTGGGCGCCGAAAAGCTTCTTCAGGCCGCGCACTTCGAGCGTCGCCATGCTCAGGCCCCCTGCTCGATGCGCACGAGCTCGCCGCCGAGCTCGCCTCCGAGCTCACCTCCGCCCAAGCGCTGCAACAGCAGGAGCACGGGCAGCACCCCGAGGAGGAAGAGCGTGGTGGCCGCGCTCGACACCTGGAAGCTGTTGAAGGTGAAGGTCGCGTACAGGGCCGCCGGGTACGTCTGGTTGAGGGGAGTGTTCAGGAGATAGCTCACGTTGAACTCTCCCCACGAGATCGCGAAGACCAGGAGCGACCCCACGAGGATGGCGTGGCGGAGGCTGGGCAGCACCACCAGGAAGAAGCGCTGCGAAAAGCGCGCACCCAGCGTCTGCGCGGCGCGCTCGAGCTCGGCGACGTCGAAGCTCCGCAGCGCGCCGGACGTGACGCGCACCATGAAGGGAATCGTGTACAGGAGATGCCCGCAGAGCACGAGCCACCAGCGGCCGCGCCAGACGGCATAGGCCTGGATCAGCGCGATCGACAGCGTGATGCCCGGGAGCGAGAGCGGCACCAGCACCAGCTCCTCGACGAAACGGCTCCCGGGAAACGGATGCTGCACGAGCGCGTACGCCGCCGGGACGCCGACGACGATGCAGATGACGACGGACAGTACCGCGAGCTTCAGGCTGAAGAGGATCATCCGCCCGTACGTGGCGAGCACGTAGCCGAACCACCGGAACGTGACGAGGCCTTCGGCGCCCGGCACCCACTGCTCGCTCGACACGCCGAGCCAGCGCGTGTTCAGGACCGATCCGAGGACGACGACCGCGACCGGCGCGAGGATGAAGATCAGGAGCAGCCCGGTGAGCACGTAGGCGCCGATCACGGGGAGCCGCTCACGCATGGCGGCTCACACGTCCCTCGAACGCCAGGCGCATCGTGGTGTTCACCGCCAGCGCCGTCGCGCCCAGCACCAGCGCCATCGCCGCCGCCAGAGGCCCGTTCAGGAGGCCCGTGTAGAGCTGGAAGATCTCCAGCGGCAGGAGCGAAAAGCGCTTCGAGAGGATCAACGCCACGCCGAAGGAGCCCAGCGACACGCTGAACGTCACGGCAAATGTCGAGAGAAGCGCGGGCAGGAAGAGGGGAACCAGCACGAAACGGAGGCGCTGCCAGGGCCCGGCACCCAGCGTCCGCGCCGCCGCGTCGAGCCGGAAATCGAACTTGCGCAGCGCCGATTCCAGGGTGAGCGTGGCGCGCGGAACCTCGAAGTACACGTACGCGGCGAGCAAGCCGCCGAAGCGGTACGCCACGCCCGAGAGCCCGTCGTGGCCGGTGAGCTTCTCGAGGAGCTGCGGCACGACGCCGATGCGCCCGAGCATGATGATGGTGAGGAAGCCGACGATGATGCCGGAGAAGGACATGGGCAGCGTGAAGAGCGCCCGCGCCAGCCTCTTGCCGCGGAACTCGCGCCGCGCGAAGAGCCACGCCGAGGGGAGGCAGAGCAGGGTTGCGACGAGCGCCACGCCGAGGCTCAGCACGACGGAGTGCAGGAGCGCGGTGCGGTAGTCGGGGTCGCTGACGATGAGCCGGTAGTTCGAAAGCGACAGCGCACCCGAGCCCGGGCGCGCGTCGAGGATTCCGGCGCCGGGGCGAAGGCTCTGCACGGAGAGAAGCGCGAGCGGATAGACCAAGAGCGCAAAGACGAGCACCACGAGCGGGAGCACCAGCCATGCCGCCGTCCGTCGAAAGCCCGCTCCTCGTTCCATGGCCATCTCCGCTCCCCGCGCGATGGAGATCTCCGCTCCCCGCTCGATGCGCCGCCCCGCCTCCGCCATTCGTCAGCTCTTTCCCTTGACCTCTTTGAGCCAGCGCTGCTTCACCGCGTCGGCGTTGGCGGCCATGTCAGCCAGGGGAATGACGACGGCCCTCTGGTACACGCTCGCCGGCAGGAACTTCCCCTTCAGGTCGGCCCCGAGGTCGACCTTCATGACGGGCGCGAAGAAAGACTCCGCCATGATCTTCTGCGCCTCGTCGGAGAGGCACCAGTCGAGATACTTGAGCGCTTCGGCCCGGTGCGGGGCCCCCTTCACCAGCGCCATCACGAGCGGCATCGCGATCGTTCCCTCGGACGGGATCACGACCTCGATCGGCGCCTTGTCCACCCACTTGGCCTTCAGGCCGTTGCCGTCGGCGTTCACCCAGATCGGCACCTCGCCGCGGATCAGATCGTTGTAGCTGTTCTCCTTGGCGACGTGGAGCAGGTTCGGCGCGAGCGCGGCGAGATAGTCGAAGCCCTTCTTCATGTCGGCGCCGCCGCCGAGCACGGCGTTGATGCCATACACGAAGGTGAAGCCCGTGCCGAAGATGGTGGGGTCGTCGTACACGACGAGGCCCTTGTATTCGGGCTTCAGGAGATCGGCGAAGGAGCGCGGAACCGGCTTTCCCTTCAGTGCCGAGGTATTCACGAGGATCGCGACGTGGCCCGTGTGCACCGTCCACCACTTGCCGTCGGGATCCTTCAGACCGGCCGGGATCTTGTCGAAGCCCGCAGGCTTGTATCCCTCGTGCAGACCCTTGGTCGCCGCCTGGAACCCGATGCCGCCGGAGTAGTACACGCAGTCGGCCTGCGGGTTGGCCTTCTCGGCCTCGATCGCGGCCATCGAGGCGCTCGAGCCCTTCATGTCGGGAGGGATGCGCACGCCGGTCTTCTTCTGGTAGGCGTCGGTCACGCCTCCCCAGTTGGCGTAGTTCGGGATGCAGTCGTACTGGACGACGACCTTGTCCTCGCCGCGGGCGGCGGGAACGAGGAGCAGCAGGGAGAGCAGCAGCGCGCCTTTTTTCATGTGGTTTTTCCTTTCGCTTCGAGAGAGCACGCGGCGTCTGCGGCGTACCCGGAATCCTCGGCGGGCAAGCGCGAATACTTTCCGCGCGAAGCTTCCGCCGGGGGGAGGATGTCGTAGCAGCAGGCCCACCAGCCGTCGCGGATGGCGGTGACGAATTCCGGGGGGAGCTTCCCCTGCTGGAGCTCGGTCACGACCGCTTGCCAGTGATACGAGAGCTTCACGAGCTGCGGGGGCTCCCCTGCCTTCAGCTCGGCGTACCAGACGTCGGTCGTGCCGTCATTCGGGGGACGGCCGATGACGCCGCAATTCACGATGTATTTCCCCGGCGCCACCTCGCGCATCCACTGGAGGCCGGTGTGGGTGCACACGATCACGTCGACGCCGGTCTGGGCCAGAAGCTCGACATAGAACGAGTCGGGGAGGCTCTCCCACAGAAACTCGTTCATCACGCGCGAGCTGCCGTGGCAGAGGCGCACCTTCTTGTCGCCGAGCGTCACGTTCGCCTGGTGCGGAAGATCCTTCAGCCATTGCCGGGAGGTTCGCCCCACGCCGCGGCGGGAGAGGTCGAAGCTGATCTGCGCGAATCGGTTGTCACGCGCGCTGGTGTAGCCACAGCCGCAGTCGTCCTCTTCGTGGCCCACCGTGTAGTCGCGGTTGCCTTGCAGCACCTCGATGCCGCTGTTGCGCAGCGCGATCAGCACGCGCTCCGGATGCAGCCCGTAGCCTCCGGTGAGATCACCGAGGCAGTACACCTCGTCTTTCGGAACGCCGGCCACGCGTGCCAGCATCGCCGTGAGCGCGGGCGCGTTGCTGTAAACGCCGCCGAAGCAGACGAGCCGGCTCTTCTCGCCGTGCTCCTCGATGCGGAAAGTGGTGGGCAGCGCCAAGTGCTGTCCTTAGAACTTGACCTGCAGCTGCGTGAGCAGGGTCGGACGCCACGTGGAGCCTCCGAGGAGCGTGCCGTTGCCGTTCCCGTTCACGTGCTCGGCGATCGCGTTCACCTGCAGCCGGGTCCAGCCGTTGAACCAGACGTTGGCGCCCAGCGTGGCCGCGACGAGCGTCTTGCCGTCCACCGGGTCCACCGCGGCCCCGTCGATCTGGGCATACTCCCCGCGCAGGATCCCCTGCACGCCCCCTTTGGCCTCGCTGCCCGACACCCAGTAGCCCGCCTGCGCATAGCCGCCGTGCAGCACGGCATCGCTGTCCTTGAAGTCGGCGCGCAGCCATTCGACGTCGAACGAGCAACGCTCTTTCTTGTAGTGGCCGTCGAGGTCGACTCCCTGCCGCTTCCCCTTCACGGTGGCGGCGATGAACTTCGCCCCGGCGTAGGAGCTGATCTGGAGCGTCTGCGTGTCCTCGACGTCCACGTCGTAGGCGGCGCCGACCGTGAACTCCTTGGTCGCCTTCACGTTGAACCTGGCCTGGAAGTCCTTGATCGCGTTGTTGTCGCGCGCGTTTCCGCGCACACCGTTCACCACGGCGGCTCCGGCCGACGAGTTGCCGTTGAAGACCCCGACCAGGTAGTTGAAGCGCTTCTCCTTGTCGAAGGCGCCCCAGAGCATCGCCCCGAACTGCACGTCGATGGCCGGCAGCCCGAACAGGGAGTTGAGCGCGATGTACCGCTCGACCGTATCCATCGCGCGCGAGGAGCGCAGATTTTCGCTGGAGAACGGACTGATGTACTTCCCGAGGCGGATGTAATGGCGGTCCTTCTGCAGGGCTGCCTGCACGTACCCCTCGACCAGCGCGGTGCCGTCGGCCGGGGCCCCGTCGAACTCGATGAAGAGCTTGAAGCGATCGTCGTAGTCGACCGAGAAATCGATGCGGGCGCGGCGCACCCGGAAGTCGGTGTTCCCGAAGCCGAGATGCTGCCCCCCGTCGGTCCAGGTGAACTGCGGCTGAGCGTAGCCGTAGAGGCGAAAGTACGCCTTGCCGTCGGGCGACTTGATGAAGACGCCGCCGCCCATCGGGTTGATGCCGGCCTTCCAGCGCGCGGCCTCGGCTTCCGCCAGCTGCCGGGCGACCTCGGACTTGATCTTCTCGTCGACGGTCGGCTCGGGGGCTTGCCCGAGCAGGGTGAACGGCATGGCCAGGAGCGCCAGGGCGATGGTGGTGCGCCCCATTCCCGGGATCAAGCACGCCACCCATCGAAATGCCGACAGGAGCATTTGTTCCAGATTCTTCAATTCAGATCCTCTCTCGGCGGTCTCCGCGCGTGGCGGGTCACCGTCTGTCGCGTCCGCGCTGTCAGAACGAGAGGAGCAGTACGGGGGGAGCGCGGCTACCGCAAGGCGAGGTGGGCCGCGAACGGAGCCGGGAGCCGTCGCAAAGAGGAAAATCGCCCAGCCGGAGCCGCAGGAGCCCTTCGACGAGCGCCTTGAGCTCGGGATCGATATCGATGGACGGATCGGACGCGAGGGCCTCGAGGTCGGCAAGCCGGTCGACGTCCAGCAGGGAAGCGAGCACGACGGCCTCGCCGGCGTTGCGGAGCAGCGCGAGGAACACGCGCGCGGTCTGCCAGGGCACTCCGCGAAAGAGGGAGCGCGTGTCGCCGCGGACGCCGATGAGGTAGACGCCGCCGTCGGGAGAGGGGCCGAGAACGACGTCGTTCGCGGCCAGCTTCTCGAAGCTCGTGACGATCTGCTCGGCACCGAGCGAGGGAACGTCGATCGGGACCGCGACGATGTGGGTGAAGCCGAGCGCCCGCGCATCCTCGAAGGCATTCTCGAAACGCTCGCCGAACGTCCGTCCCCGCTGGGCCACGGCCGTGGCCCCCGCGAAGAACCCGTCTTCGGGCTCCCCCGCGATGACGACCGAAACGTCGGGGATCGACTCGAGCGCGGCCGAAAGTCGGCTCTTGGCGAGCGCGAAGAGGCGGGCTCCGCCCCGCAGCCCCTTGACGCGCTCTTCCTGCAGCGGCGTCCGCGCGAAGAGGAGCACACAGCGGGAAGCGGACCGGTCCATCTCAGAAGCGATACGAGATTCTGGCACAGCCCGGATCACTAGTCCGTGCCGTGAGGCGTTCCCGCGGCCTGGCCCGCCGCGTGCCCCCGCTCGCTCGCTGGATCTTTCGGGACGCTATCGCTCGAACTCGACGGGCTCCCCGCTCCTCCGGTCCAGCGCCAGTCGCGGATCTCCGGCGGGTCGTCGCCGAACTCCTCGATGTAGGCGCGGTGGTCGGTGAGGCGGTCGCGAAACATCTGCTTCGCGTACGCCGCGGACGTCGCCAGGTGCGGCACACGGTCGATGACGTCCATCGCCAGGTGGAAGCGGTCGAGGTCGTTGCGCACGACCATGTCGAACGGCGTCGTCGTGGTGCCGTTCTCCTTGTAGCCGCGCACGTGCAGGTTGTCGTGGTTCGTGCGGCGGTAGCAGAGACGATGGATGAGCCACGGATAGCCGTGGTACGCGAAGACGATCGGGCGGTCAGCCGTGAAGAGCGAGTCGAAATCGTGATCCGACAAGCCGTGGGGATGCTCGCTCGGGGGCTGCAGCTTCATCAGGTCGACCACGTTCACGACGCGAATGCGCAGCGCGGGGAGATGCTGCCGCAGTAGATCCACCGCGGCCAGCGTCTCCAGCGTGGGCACGTCGCCCGCACAGGCCATCACCACGTCGGGCTCGGTCCCCTTGTCGTTGCTGGCCCATTCCCAGATGCCGATCCCCGCGGTGCAGTGCCGCACGGCCGACTCCATGTCGAGGTACTGAGGCGCGGGCTGCTTCCCAGCCACCACGATGTTGATGTAGTTGCGGCTGCGCAGGCAATGGTCGGTCACCGAGAGCAGCGTGTTGGCGTCGGGCGGCAGGTAGACCCGGATCACGTTCGCCTTCTTGTTGCACGCATGGTCGATGAAGCCGGGATCCTGATGCGAGAAGCCGTTGTGGTCCTGCCGCCACACGTGGGACGACAGGAGATAGTTGAGCGAGGCGATGGGGGCGCGCCAGGGGATGTGCTCCTTCGTGACGTTCAGCCACTTGGCGTGCTGGTTGAACATGGAGTCGACCACGTGCACGAACGCCTCGTACGTGGCGAAGAGGCCGTGGCGCCCGGTGAGGAGGTAGCCCTCGAGCCAGCCCTGACACGTGTGCTCGCTCAGGATCTCCATCGCGCGGCCGCCGGGGGCGAGGTGATCGTCGTCGGGCACGCGCGCGGCTTCCCACGCACGGTCGGTCGCATCGAGAACGTCGCCGAGCCGGTTGGATTCCAGCTCGTCGGGCGACATCACGCGGAAGTTGCGCGTCTTCTCGCTGCGCTTCATCACGTCGCGTAAAAAACGCCCCATCACACGCGTCGCTTCGTTCAGCTGGGCACCGGGCTCTTTCACCTCGATGGCGTAATCGCAGAAATCAGGGAGGTCGAGCTCGCGGAGCAGGAGGCCTCCGTTGGCATGCGGATTCGCCCCCATGCGCCGCGTGCCCTTCGGCGCGAGCTCGGCCAGCTCGGGACGCAGTCGCCCCTCGCCGTCGAACAGCTCCTCGGCGCGGTAGCTCTTCAGCCACTCCTCGAGCAGGCGCAGATGGTTCGGATCCTTCGCGATACCCGAGAGCGGCACCTGGTGCGAGCGCCACGAGCCCTCGGTCTTCTTCCCGTCCACTTCCTTCGGCCCGGTCCAGCCCTTGGGCGAGCGCAGCACGATCATCGGCCAGCGCGGACGCTCGGTCGACTGGCCGGCCCGCGCGGCGCGCTGGATCTCGCGAATGCGGTCCAGCACGGTGTCGAGCGTCTCGGCCATGAGCTCGTGCATCGCAGCGGGCTCGCTCCCCTCCACGAAGTAGGGCTCGTAGCCGTAACCCTCGAGCAGGCTCTCCAGCTCGCCCGGGCTGATGCGCGCGAGCACCGCGGGATTCGCGATCTTGAAGCCGTTGAGGTGCAGGATCGGGAGCACGGCGCCGTCGCGCACGGCATCGAGAAACTTGTTCGAGTGCCACGACGCCGCGAGCGGCCCCGTCTCCGCCTCGCCGTCACCCACCACGCACGCGACCACGAGATCGGGGTTGTCGAAGGCGGCGCCAAAGGCGTGCGAGAGCGCGTAGCCCAGCTCTCCCCCTTCGTGGATGGAGCCCGGTGTCTCCGGCGCCACGTGGCTCGGGATGCCTCCGGGAAACGAGAACTGCTTGAAGAGCCGCTGCATCCCGGCTTCGTCCTGGCTGATGTTGGGATAAACTTCGCTGTAGGTACCTTCAAGATAAATGTTCGCCACCAGCGCCGGTCCGCCGTGCC
>JBDSFL010000667.1:0-4795 GCA_039919545.1 Thermoanaerobaculia bacterium
GCACCCAGCCTGGCCTCCCGCGCCGAGGAGGCGCTCGACGACGCGGTGAAGAGCGGGCCCGGGTCGATCGTCTTCTACGGCGCGCTTTCGGGCGAGGCCGGCTCGATCTCCTAGTCTCGCGGCTCGCTAGCCCGCACGACCCGCTCGCAAGGCCGCCTTGCAGCGCCTCAGAAATCGGAGGGTCGGTGAATTGTAGAAGCGCCTGAAGTGGTCGTTCGCGCGCAGCGATGCCAGGTATCCCGTGTGGTTCTGGATCAGGAGCCCCGCGATGGCGGGCGAACGATGAATGGAAAATTCGCCCAGCTCGATCACGAACACGCTGTCTGGCAGGTGATAGGCCACGAACGGAGTCGCGCTTCGCTCCAGCTTGGAGAGCAGCGCGAAGAGGCCGTTGTAGACGACCGAGGCGTCGTGAAAAGCCAGGACACCTGAGCCTGCGAGCACCCTCAGACAGAACGCGGCGTCGTTCTGCACCGCCCGGTCGGTGTGCTCACCGTCCACGAAGCAGAGCGACGGCCTGGGCAGGAGGGCGTCCTCCGGAACGTCGCGCGCGTCGGCATCCCAGCAGCGCACCTTGGCCGCGCCCTCGGGCGACAGTCGCCCCAGGAGCGTGAGCATGTGCGCCGTCGAGTTGTGCGGATAGTCGAAGTCGGGCCCGCGTTCGTCGGGCTGCCGGGCAGGCCGGCTGTCGATCGAGAAAATGTGGCTGCAGCGATCATCCAGAAGGAATGGCTGGATCGTGCCGCCGAGACACGAACCGATCTCGAGGTACGCGTACGGGGACGTCCGTTCGCGCACGGCCTCCTGGATGGCGAGCAGGGATCGCCGGTCATTCTCCGAGGTCTGGCTCTCGATGCTCTCGAAAAGAGAGAGATCGAGGCGCGCGAGACGCCGAGAGAAAGCGTCGCCCGGGTCTGTCTCGTTCGCGGACATCGGCCTGGCGAGAATAACGGAAGCCCGACGGCGTGCGGTGGAGGGGGGTGCGGGGGTCTCCCTCGCAATCGAGGTCAAGGGGTGCGGGGGTCTCCGCCGCAATCAAGATCAAGAGGTGCGGCGATCACTCCCGCGTTCACGGTCCCGCGGCGCGCACCGCCAGCGCGCGCCCAGACAGCGCGGCCGCCGCCGCCAGGAGACCGCACGCGGCCAGCGCCGCGGCCAGACCGGCAATGCCGCCGCCGACACGGGGAACGATCGATCGCGACGCCGCGGCGGCGGCCACGCCGAAGACGGCCGCCAGCGCTCCGACCGATACCCAGAGCCGCGCCTTCACCTGCCCGAACAGCTTCCGCTCGACCAGGACGATGTAGAGAGGGACGAGCCAGAGCAGCGTCAGGCGTCCGAGCGCGGCTCCCGCCACGCCCCAGCGAGGAACCGCCGCCAGGTCGACGACGACTCCGCTGACGAGCCACGCGACTCCGAAGACGGCGTTCCCCGCCGGAAAGCCGCCGGCCTCGAGGAACTCCCACGGAATGACCTGGAGCGCGAGGAGCCCGAAGGAGACGGCGAGCACGGCCAGTGCGTCGCTCGCGGAAGACGCGAAGGCCGGACCGAGCCAGAGAGAGAGAATCTCGACACGAAGCGAGACGAGCGTCACGACGAACACCGTCAGCGGCGGCGCGATCGTCCGGATGGAGGCGGCATAGAGACTTCCCACGTCCGCGGCGCTTCCCGCGTTCCGGGCGGCGGCGGCGGCGGGCAGGATTCCGCGGCTCATGAATGCGACTCCGGACTGCAGCTGCATGGCCAGCGTCATGGACACGGCGTAGAACGCTACGGCGTCCAGCCCGAGCGTCCGGCCGAGATACCAGCGTTCGAACAGGAGCTGCGCGTAACCGGAGAGCTGGTAGACGAACACCGCGACGCCGAACGCGGCCAGGCCGCGGCCAGGCATCGCCGCGCGTCCCTTCCGTGCGGCAAAGCCGGCGAAGGACGGCCGCGCGCGGAGCACGACGAAGGCGCCGGCCGCGACGTTCGCGACCGCGACCCAGAGAACGAGGACCCATGGCTCTGCACCCGCGCTCGCGAGCACCGCGTTCCCGCCGAGCTGGAGAACGCCGAGGAGGAGCATGGCGGACGTGTAGTCCCCGAACCGGAAGGTCGAGAGCGGCACGGCGACGAGAACCTGGAACAGCGCCATCGCCAGAAATGCGACGAAGACCGCTCCGGCGGCCGCGACCCGGGCTCGGGTCCCGGCGCCGGGAGGCGAGACGCTCGACCAGGACGCGGCGACGAGCGCCGCGGCCGTGAGGCCACCCAGTATGCCGACGCGAACCGCGAGCCGGAGGGCCGTCTGAAGCCACGCAGCCGCATCTTCGCTGCCTGCATTCCCCGACGTGCGCTGGATGAGGCCGCGCCCCAGGCCGACCGTGAACGTGACCGCGAGAAACCCGGTGAGGTACGAATACAGTCCGAAGCCCGTGGTGCCGAGGCTCCGCACGACGATCGGCGTCACGAAGAGCGCGAGGCTCGCGGGAACGATCCATGCGGCGGCGCCGAAGACGACGGACGCGCGGAGGCGCGGGCCGCTCACCTGAGCCGCGCCTCGTCGTACGCCCGCAGGGTTGCGAGGTAAGACGCCTCCGACGCGAACCGAAGGGATGCGGATCGCCGGGCCTCGGCACCCAGGGAGGCGCGGAGGGCAGGATCGAGAGCCAGCTCCTCGATCGCGTCGGCGAGCAGGTCGGGCCGGCCCGGAGGCACCAGCCGGCCATTCCTCACGTGCGTGATCGCCTCGGGGATGCCGTTCACGTTCGTGGCCACGCAGGCGAGACCCAGACACATCGCTTCCGTGAGAGCCAGCGGGAGGCCCTCTTCGTGGCTCGGCAGGACGAACACGTCGGCGGCCCGCAGGCTGGTGAGAACGTCGAGCCGGCGCGCGCCGAAGTCCGCGGGGGTGAGGAGGCGGAACCGCTCGCCGAGGCCGAACTCCTCGATGCGCGAAAGAGCGTCCTGGCCGGGCGAGCGGTTCGCGAGCCACACGAACGCAGCGTCCAGGCCGCGCGCCGCGAGCAGCCGCGCGGCCTCGAGGAGGTCCCAGCAGCCCTTGCGCTGCAGGAACTGGCCGGCCGAGAAGACGCGGAACGTGACCGGCGAGAGTCCCAGCTTGGCCGCGAGCGCGTCGCGAGGAAACAACCCGGCCAGGGCGGCCTCGATCTCCGCGGAATCGACGTTCCCGTACGAGATCGGGACCCGGGCGAGCTCGCGCGGGGACAGAGAGCGCGCGAGGCTGCGCCGCGCATCGCCGTTCGTCGCCACCAGGTGCAGGCTCGCGGAGCGGGCAAGGACGTTCACGGCGAAAGCCGCAACCCGCGTGCGCAGGCTGCGGGGCGGAGAGATCGCCGTGTGCAGCGTGTAGAACACGTCGCGGAAGCGCGTGAGGACGAAGAAGAAGGCGGCCGCGGCATGCGGGCTCAGGTCGACGTGCACGCGGGCGCCTCGGAACCGGGGGGCGAGGAGGCGCCGGGCGAGCGCGGTGTCGGTGCGCAGCCGGACCAGGCGGCGCCGGAGCTTGCCGGTGATGCCGGATGCCGGACGCGCGTCGTAAGCGGCGGGGAACATCTCGACGTTGGCACCCGCTTCCGCGAGCCAGGCCAGAAGGACGGGATCGGTGCCCAAGGGCACCACGGCATGCACCTCCGCGAGCGTGCCCAGCCGCTTCATCAGGTTCAGGAAATAGACCTGCACGCCGCCCCAGTCGAGGTATGGCCAGGCGTAGACGACGCGAGCGCCCGCGCCCTCGGGAGCCCTCGAGCGTCCTCCGTGCAGGCGGTCGCGGAGATCGCCGCCGTCCTCGAGCATCGAAAACGGCTTCGAGAAACCGATCCCTTTCAATGCGTAGTGCAGGATGAAGACGGCCGTGGCGGCGATTCCCGCGAGCCGCGTCGGCGCGACGCGCCAGTTCGTGAAGGCCCGGGTTCGGAGATTGTGCAGGCTCGTGCGGTCGACGATCAGATGCCGCCAGATCTCGCGCACCGGAAGCTTGCTCAGGCTCGGATACGCTCGGCCGGTTTCACAGGTCACGCGCGCTCCGGGGTCGACCAGGAGCCGCCAGCCCGCGCGTCTCATGCGCGGCGTCAGCTCGGCGTCGCCATGGTGCGGCAGGCGGGCTGCGTCCATGAGCCCGCACTCGCGCAGGGCGTCCGCCGGAAACAGCACGCAGTTCCCGACCAGGATCTGGACGTCGAACGGTTCCGGCGGCACGGTGTCGACGGTCTGCTGGAACCAGTGCCGCCAGCCGCCCCAGCTCACGCCCCACTCGGCTGCGATCTGGAAGACGCGTTGCTGCTCGCCGGCCAGGAGCAGGAGGGCGCCGACCACGGAGCGAGGGTTCCGTTCCGCGGTGCGGACGAGGCTGGAGAGGAACGCCCGGTCCGGAATCGTGTCGTCGTTCATGGCGAGGACGAAGTCCGATTCGCGCGCCAGGGCCGCCTCGAGGCCGCGATTGGTTCCAGCCGTGTACCAGAGACTCCCGTCTCCGACGAGGATCTCGACGAGGGGAAACTCGCACCGGATCGCTTCGGCGGTGCCATCGCTGGAGCCGTCGTCGACGACGATGCACGAAAGGTCGAGCCCGTGAAGGTCCGCCGCGAACAGGGCCCGCAGCCACTTCAGTGTCGTGTCCCGCCGATTGTGCACGGGCGCGACGGCCACGACCCGCACGGGCCGCGTCCCGCTCATCCCGGAGATGCTAGCGCAAGCGCGCTCTCGAAGGCGATCACGCACGCCATGCGGCGTCACGGTGACCGCATCGGGCCTAGGAGGCTGGTGTCAAACGGCGTGGGCCGCGCCGTTTGAC
>JBDSFL010000677.1:0-8579 GCA_039919545.1 Thermoanaerobaculia bacterium
TGGGCTCCAAGAACTTCACCGAGCAGGTGCTGCTCGGCGAGATCGCCGCGCAGCACCTGGAGCGAAGGCTGGGCACCGCGGTGAGCCGCAGGCTCGACCTCGGAGGCACGCTCCTCGCGCACGAGGCCCTCGTGGCGGGTCAGATCGACCTCTACCCCGAGTACACCGGCACCGCGTTGACCGCGATCCTGAAGCTGCCGCCGAGGACCGATCCGGCCGAGGTGTCGGCGATCGTGACAAGGGAATACCGCGCACGCTGGAAGCTCGACTGGCTGGCCCCGCTGGGCTTCAACGACACGTTTGCGATGGTCATCCGGGGCGAGGTCGCTCGCGCCGAGCGGCTCTCGACCCTGAGCCAGGCCGCCTCTCGCGCGGGGGGCTGGCGCCTGGGCGTCGGCTACGAGTTTCAAGGGCGGCCCGACGGACTCCCCGGCCTGCAGAAAACATATGCCCTGCCTCTGCGGGAAAACCCTCGCTCCATGGATCTCGGCCTCTTGTATACCGCGCTCGCCGAGAATCAGGTGGACATGGTGGCGGCAAACTCGACGGACGGGCTCCTGGCGGCGCGCGATTTCACGGTGCTGAACGACGACAAGCGCTCGTTCCCTCCCTACGAGGCGGCGTTCGTGCTCGGCGCGGCGCTGGCCGGGCGGGAGCCCCGCGCGCGCAAGGCCCTCGAAGAGCTGTCCGGAACTCTCTCCGACACCGTGATGCAGAAGCTGAACTACCGCGTCGACGGGGAGCATCGGCCCGTGGCCGCCGTGGCCCGTGAGTTTCTCGACAGCCTCGGCTCGGCACCCGCTGGAGCGAAATCCGGGCGCTGACTCTGCGCGCCTTCGGCGTCATGGCGACGTCCCTCCTTCTCTCCTCATCGATCCCAACGCAGGTTCTGGGGTCACTGGGAATGGGGCTCGGGCGATGAAGTCGCGGAGTGAAGTCGCGAATTCCGCATCGTGGCCGCGATATCCTTGCGGTGAACCACGTCTTCCTCGGAGGTCGTCCAGAGTGATTCACCGTGCACCTTCCCGCGTCAGCTGTTTCGCCCGCTTCGCCGGGCTCGCGCTTCTCGGCTCCTCGCTGGCCTCCTCGCCGGCCTCGGCCCAGCCATACAACTGGACTCACTGGGGCGGGAAGTCCACCGGGCGGGGAACCGTCGATGGAGCGGGCGGCGCCGCGCAGCTCAGCGGGCCGACGGGCATCGCCCTCGCCGCGGACGGTAGCCTCTTCGTGGCCGACCCCGGCAACTTCACGATCCGGCGCATCACGCCCGATGGGATCGTGACCACATTTGCCGGAGTCGAGAATCGCACCGGCAGCCTGGACGGCTTCCGCACCGCCGCGCGCCTCGGCGACGTGCAGGGCGTGGCCTTCGACCCGGCCGGGAATCTCCTGGTGGCCGACGGCGCGAATTACACGGTGCGCCGCATCTCACCCTCTGGCGCCGTCGTGACGCTCGCCGGCCTCGCGCTGTTCGCGGGCACGACGGACGGCACCGGCAGCGACGCCCGTTTCGGCACCCTGAACGGCATCGTGGTGGACTCGGCGGGGAACGCCTTCGTGACCGACGGCGGGCACACCATTCGCAAGATCACTCCCGCGGGCGTCGTGACGACGGTCGCGGGCAGGGGCAACGCTCCGGGTGCGGCCGACGGCCCCGCGGCCGAGGCGCGATTCAACAACCCGGTCGGAATCGCGCTCGACGCGGAAGGCAGTCTCCTGATCGCGGATCGCGGCAATTACACGATCCGAAGGGTTTCGAGCGCCGGGCAGGTGACCACGGTCGCGGGGCTGGCCGGCTCCTCGGGACGCGTGAATGCGGGCGGCAGCGGAGCGCGCTTCGGAGCGCCCGTGGCCATCGCCGTCCGGACCGACGGCTCCCTCCTCGTGGGCGACGGCAACGTGCTGCGGGCGATCTCTGCGGTTTCCACGACGGCGAACGTGTCCGCCTTCGCCGGGGAGGGGGGCACCGGATACCTCGACGGCCCGTCCGCCTCGGCGCAGTTCGATTCCGTTTCGGGCCTCGCTGTCGGACCCGGCATCATCTATGCGGCCGACCGCGGCAACCACATGATCCGGCGAATCACCGCAGACGGAATCGTGTCCCGCCTCGCGGGCAGTCCGCCCACCACGGGCTCGGCCGACACGCCTTTCGGGGAAGCGCAATTCAATCAGCCGGCGGGCATCGTGGCGGACGCCGCGGGGATCACGTTCGTCTGCGAATCGCGCAACAACACGATCCGCAAGATCACGGCGATCGGCGCCGTCTCGACGTTCGCCGGAGTCGCCGGGGCCACCGGAAGCATCGACGGCACGGGCGCCGGCGCTCGCTTCAGCGGTCCCCAGGCGATCGCTATGGATGCCGCGGGTGTGCTCTACGTGGCCGACACCAACAACAACCTCATCCGGCGGGTCTCGACGGCGGGGGAGGTGTCGACGATCGCCGGCAAGGGGACACGCGGATTCTTGGACGGCCCCGCGTTGAACGCGAACTTCGACTTCCCGACGGGCATCGCCGTCGATGCGAACGGCACCATCTACATCGCCGACACGAACAACCACACGATCCGCAAGCTTTCGGGCGGGCTGGTGACGACGTTCGCCGGAAAATCGGGCGTCGCGGGGAAGGTCGATGCGCCCGGTGCCGACGCGCGCTTCGCATTCCCCGCGGGACTGGCCACGGATGCCGCGGGGAACGTCTATGTCGCGGACACGTCCAACTCGGCGATCCGGAGGATCACTCCCTCGGGAATCGTGACCACCATGGCGAGCCCGACGGGCCCCGCGGCCGACGAGTCGGGGAATCCAGCGGTCCTCGTGGCGCCTGCCGGGGTGGCCATCGACCGGAACGGTAATCTCTTCGTGGCCGACCCCGGAGTCTCGATGATCTTCAAGATCTCGTCGGGACGCATCACTCCCATCGGAGGCGACGCTACGGTCTTCGCCTCGGCCGACGGGGTCGGCTCGGCCGCGCGCTTCGCGCGGCCCGCGGGAATTGCCGTCGACGGCCTCGGGAACGTCTATGTCGCCGACTCCGCGAACCAGGGGATCCGTCGGGGAGCCCGCGCCCTGCCGGACGTGGCGACCATCGATTCCGCGACCGGTCGCGTGGGCGACCGCCGGCAGCTCGGGACGAGCGCCCCGAACGCCACGTCGTGGACCTGGCGCGTCATCCGGCGTCCGGTCGGCTCCAGCGCGAGCATCTCGGATCGCGCCGCGAAAAGCCCGACCTTCACCCCCGACGTCGCCGACCTCTTCGTCTTCGAGCTGAGCGCAAACAACGGGGCGGGACTCCAGAGCACCTCGACCGTCTCGCTGCTTGCGACCGCGGTTCCCCTCGCGGTTTCCACGCGCACCGTTCCGATCGTGCTCGACGTCGCCACGGCCACCGCCCACTACGCCACGGAGCTAGCCCTCACCAACAACGCCGCGACGCGCGTGGACGTCTCGCTCTTGTACACCGCCGCTCTCGGAACGGCGCAGGGGTCCGGCACCGTGGCCGAGTCTCTGGCGCCCGGCGAGCAGAAGAAGATCGCCGACGCGCTGGAATACCTGCGCGCCAAGGGGTTGGCCATTCCCGAGCCCCGCGACGTGGCCCAGCAGGGAGGAACGCTCCTGGTCACGTTCACTTCGACCGCCAGCCTCGACCCGAGGCTCGTCTCGGCCACCGCCCGCACCGCCGCGCTCACGGCTTCTCCGCAACCGCAGGGGCGCGCGGGGCTTGCGTATGCGGCGCTCCTGACGGACGAGAACGCTTCGGCGACCGCCACGATCTTCGGCCTGCGCGCCAGCGCCACCGATCGCACGAACGTCGCCGTGTTCAATACCTCGAGCGAGCCCGTGACCCTCAAGGTCACCATGTTCTCGGGAACGGGGGACGGCCGGTCGGCCGTGATCAGGGCTGGCGAGACTCTGCCGCCGCACGGCTGGCGCCAGTACGCCTCGGGAGAGCTCCTGGACGGAAACGGCTTCACGCAGGGCTGGGTGACCATCGAGAAGAAGACCGCGTCGGGCTCCTTCAGCGCGTACGGCGTGATCAACGACAACGCGACGAACGACGGCTCCTTCGTCCCTCCGGCCTCGGGCACCATCGGCACCCAGACGCTCACCGTGCCCGTTCTGGTCGAGACCTCGGCGTTCCGCAGCGAGCTGACACTGGCCAACAGGAGCGCCTCCCCCATCGTCCTGACTCTGCGTTACACGGAATCGAGCTCTCCCGCGCTGGGCGTGGGCGGCGAAACCACGATCACGCTCCAGCCGTACGAGCAGCGCATCATCCCCGAGTCCATCGACTATCTGCGCACGCACACCGTCCCGATCGGCGCCAAGGACGAGGGGACGTACGCGGGAGCCCTGGTGATCACGTTCGCCGGGACCTCCATCGACAACATCTTCGCCGGAGCGCGCACCGCTTCGCTGTCCGCTGCGGGCGGGCAGTTCGGGCTCTTCACGCCGTGCGTCTACGCGGGGCAGGAAGCGATCACCGAAGCCTACTTGTATGGTCTGAGGAGCGACGACGAGAATCGCACCAATGTGGCGGTCTTGAGCGCCGGTGGGTCCGAGGAGGGCCCGATCCTGCTCGAGCTCCAGGCGTATGACGGCGAGGCGGGCGGCATCTCGAGGGGGGCGCCTCTCCTCGTGAGCCTGACGGCGGGCCAGTGGGCACAGCCCACGAACTTCTTCAAGAACGCCGGCGTGACGAACGGCTGGGTGAAGGTGACGCGTATGTCGGGTACCGCACCGTGGATCGCGTATGCCGTCGTGAACGACGGCGCCAATCCAGGCGAGCGCACGGGGGATGGCGCCTACGTGCCGATGGTGAAGTGAAGTTTCGAGGACCGAGGGGCGCGGAAGGCCGCGCCCTTCGGCTCTTCCCGAATCAACCCGGGATCTCGGCCTCCACGAGCTGCGCCAGGAGCACCAGAGATTCCTGCCAGCCGAGATAGCACGCCTCTGGCGGGATCATCTCGGGAATTCCCTCCTGGACGATGCTCAGCTCGGTGCCGCAGGACACCTTCTTGAACGTGATCGTCGTCTGCATCTCTCCGGGGAGATCGGGATCGTCGAACTTGTCCGTGTGGCGGATGCGCTCGTTCGGAACCAGCTCGAGAAACTCTCCTCCGAACGAATGGCTCGTGCCCTTCGAAAAATTCGTGAACGACATCTTGTAGGTGCCGCCCACTCTCGCTTCGAGGTGATGGACTTTCCCCGTGAATCCATGCGGCGGCAGCCACTTGCACATGGCATCGCCGTCCAGGAACGCCCGATAGATCCTCTCCGCGGGCGCACGCAGAACCCGGTGGAGCTCGACGGTGTTTGCTGACATGTCTTTCGTCCGTCCTTTTTCCGCGATCAGATTCTCCGCGAGAGACGATTCATCCCCGCTTGCGCAGGGTGACGTGCGCCGCCGCGCGATCGCCCGGAATCCGCTCGACGCACTCGTATCCGAGAGCGCGAAGATCGATGCCGCCGAACAGGTGCTCGCCTGCGCCCAGCAAGACCGGGGAGATCGTCAGCTGCAGCTCATCGATGAGGCCCTCCCGGAGATACTGCTGGATCGTGGACACGCCGCCTCCGATGCGGATGTCGAGGCCGCCCGCGGCCTCTCGCGCCTGGTCGAGGGCCTCATGGATACCGCCCGTCACGAACCGGAACTCGGTCCCGCCCCGCATCTTCAGCGGCTGACGGGGATGATGGGTCAGCACGAAGACCGGCGTGTGATATGGCGGTTCGTCACCCCACCAGCCGTTCCAGCTTTCGTCGGGCCAGGCCCCACGAACGGGACCGAACATGTTGCGACCCATGATCCACGCGCCGACGCTCTCCATGCCTCGGGCGGCGATCCGGTCATCATTCCCCGTCTCGCCCCCCTCCATTCCGAGCATGCGCTTCCACGTGAGGGTTTCACGGAACCAGCCGAAGAGATCCGGGCCGCCGATCCCCAGCGGATGTTCGAGGTCCTGTCCCTTTCCCGCTCCGAATCCGTCGATCGAGATCGAGAACGCACTCACACGCAGCTTCGACATGCCCTGATTCTACCCAGGAGCCTGTCCGCTCAGGCCCCCTCCGGCCGTATTCTCCCCCCTCGCATGGCCACCCTCCTTCGCCTCTTCTCCGACGACGCCCTGAAAACGGCGACACGCTTCCTGAACGGAGGGCGCGTGGAGAATCTGGCCTTCTTTCGCGGAGGCATCGCGGGAGACGCCGTCGCCCCGAACGGCCGCTCCTTCGCCGTCACGCTCGTCCTCGACCGCGCAAGCAAGTTCCTCTCGGCGCTCTGCCCCTGCTCCCCCTCTCTCCGTGTGGGGCGACTCTGCGCGCACGTCGCGGCGCTCGCCGTCACCGCCGCCCCGCAGGACGCGGCCGGCGAAGGGCCGCAGGAGCGCTTCGAGCGCAGCCTCTTCTTCCTGCTCGCGCGTGCGGCTTTCGACTCCGGGGAAAAAGACGTTCCCGCGCTTGCCGGAGCGGCCCCCCCTTCGCGCGCCGCCAAGGAGCAGCTCCTGCGCCGGCTCACGGAGACCCCCGAGGAGCTCGCGTTCAAGCGTTCGGGCGTGAAGACGAACCAGCAAGCCTGGGAGGATTCCCCGTGGTACTGCTGGGCGAAGAGCTGGTTCACCGCGCACGGCGCCGCATGGGACTGGTTCTCCCAGATCAAGCGCGAGAACGGGCGTCTCGTGCTCCGGCATTCCGATCCGAATGGAATCGACCTCCAGCTGAGCCCGGCGCCGGCCGCCGTGGACCGCCTCCTCCGCGATCGCGACGGCGCGTTCTTCACCACGCGCCAGCAGAGCGTGATGGGCTCGGGCCTCGTTCCTTCGTTCCGCGTGTGGCTCGGCACGGACGAGGCGCTGCGCCTCACCCCGGTCGTCATCTCCTCGTTCGTCGGGCACGAAGAGATCCACGACCGCGATTCGCTCCAGAACCTCAAGTACGGCGCGTTCTATTACCTCCCCGAAGCGGGAGTGTTCGCGGCGCTCGAGCAGCCCACCGCCGCCTTCGCCGAGCCGGAGGCGCCGCCGCAGGGCACCTTCAGCTTCGACGGCGTCTACGCGGCTTCCACTTTCGGAGTCCCGTTCAGCCGCGAGACGATCGTCCCTCGCGACAAGGTGGTGCGCTTCATCACACGGCATCGCGAAGAGCTGCGCCGCATGCCCCCATCGCTCCTCTCCCCCACGCTGCGCGCCGCCATCGGAACGGGCTGGACGTCGGGGGTCACGGTACGCCTGACGGGTGAGGAAGCCGGTCGCATGCAGCTCGCGCTCTTCTACGACGTCGGGGGCGACAACGTTCCGTTCGAGACGCTCCTGAAGGCGCGCCGTGCGGGCCTGCCGTTTCTGGTCCATCGCGACCAGCTGGTGGATGTGGGAGACGACGCGCTCGCGTGGATGGACGAGCTGGGCGAGGACGCCGTCTCCGGCGACGGGGAGGACGCCCGGGTCGACGTGTCGCCGCTCGAGTACCTCCGCCTGCGCTCCCACATGCCCGCGCGCGTCACTCTGCAGGGGGAATCGCGTGCGCTGCGGCTGCTGGACGAGCTGACGAGCGAGCCAGGTCCGCCCGAGCCCGCGTCGCTCGGCGTGCCGCTCTACGATTTTCAGGAGACCGGCTATCGCTGGCTCTGGTTCCTCTACCAGAACCGATTCGGCGGCCTCCTCTGCGACGACATGGGGCTGGGCAAGACGCACCAGGCGATGGCGCTGCTGCGCGCGGTGGAGCTGACGGCGGGCGTCGATTCGCACTTCCTCGTCGTCTGCCCGACGTCGCTGCTGCCGCACTGGGAAGAGAAGCTGAAGCGCTATCTGCCGGCCATGCCGGTGCACGTGCACCACGGCGCGGCGCGCCGGCTCCCCTCGACCCGTGGCGTGATCCTCACGTCCTTCGGCACGCTGCGCAACGACGCCGCGCTCTTTGCCGCTCGGAGCTTCGACGTCTTCGTCCTCGACGAGATCCAGACGCTGAAAAACCGCGGCACCGTGACCTACCAGGCGCTCAGCACCGTCTCGGCCCGCTTCGCCCTCGGCCTCACCGGCACGCCCGTCGAGAACACCGTGGCCGACGTGAAGAGTCTCGTGGATTTCGTGCTGCCCGGATATCTGCCGGGCGAAGCCGCGTTCAAGCGCCGCTTCGTGATCCCCATCGAGGAGCGCACCGACCCCACGGCGCTCTCCCGGCTGCAGCGGCTGCTCGGCCCTTTCCTGCTGCGCCGCACGAAGGGGCAGGTCTTGCCCGACCTCCCCGCCAAGATCGTGGACAAGCGCACCTGCTCACTTTCCCCCGAGCAGCAGACGCTGTACCGCGAGGTGGCTCAGGGGCAGGCCGCGCTGCTGCGCGACCGCCTCGATCGCGACGCGGCGATCCCTTACCTCCACGTCTTCGCGGTCCTGAGCCGGCTCAAGCAGATCTGCAACCACCCGGCGCTCGTGGACCCCGAGGCTCACGGCGACTGGACGAGGCCCTCGGGCAAGTGGAACCTCTTCACCGAGCTGCTCGACGAATGCCTGGCGAGCGGACTGAAGGTCGTCGTCTTCAGCCAGTACGTGAGGATGCTCGACCTCTTCGAAGGCTACCTCGGCAGCCGCGGC